>CAJNCL010000004.1:0-162063 GCA_905221255.1 bacterium | reverse complement strand
CCGGCGAATTCAAGAACGTCCACTAGGGTATCTGTGACTGAGAAGGCTGTCGCATCTTGCGCTACTGTTGTTTTCACGTTGTAAGTGAAGACTTGGTCACGTTTGTCAAGAGTTTCAGCTTCTTTGTTGTTCACATCTTTCTTGATTTCTGGCACTTCTGGTGTTGGAGGCGTTACTGGGACTTCGTTAGAGTCCTTGTGCACTCCTGGTTTGTGTGGGAAGCTTGCGTCATAAGAAGCCTTATTCGGAATCTGTGTACGACCGTCTTCCTTCACATACGCTGACAAGTTCGCGCCGGCTTTGATCTTAGCGTCGAATGTTAATTCAACTGCTTGACCGCCATTGGCTTTGACTTGTTCCTCTGTAAGCGTCAAGGTAATAGTTTGACCTTCTACCTTGATTTGGCTAGCCTCAAGAGCTTGACCATTCAATTTAGCACTTGAAGTTCCTGCGAACTCAAGAACGTCTACTAGCGTATCTGTGACTGAGAAGGCTGTCGCATCTTGCGCTACTGTTGTTTTCACATTGTAGGTGAAGACTTGGTCGCGTTTGCCAAGAGTTTCAGCTTCTTTGCCGTTCACATCTTTCTTGATTTCTGGCACTTCTGGTGTCGGTGGAGTTACTGGAACTTCATTGGAATCCTTGTGATATTTCGGATTGTGATCGATGTCGTAAGAAGCCTTGTTTGGAATTTCAGTCTTACCATCTTTGGTTACATAAGCAGACAAGTTGGCATTATCTCTAATCTTAGCCTTGAAATTCACTTCAATAGACTTACCAGCATCTGCTTTTACAGAAGATTCTGTAAAGGTAACTTTGATCACTTGGCCAGAAATTGTCACTGTCGCCTTAGATCCTGCATCCTCACCATCAAGTTTAACAGTAGCTGAAGCATTCTCACCAACAAATTCTAGAACTTCTTTCAACTCGTCTGTCATCTCAAACACAGTTGCATTGGCAGGCATTGTTGTTTTCAAAGTATAAGTAAATTCTTCATTACGTTTTGCAAGATCGTAACGTTCTGCTCCGTTTACTTCCTTCTTAAGCTCTGGAGTTGTTGTTGGCGGTGGAGTGACAGTGACTGGTTTTGATTCTTTCTTAGAATCTGGATTGTCATTAATGATGTAGCTAGCAGTATTTGGTACTACTGGCTTGTCTTTTGCTTCATTTGGATAAGCAGTCAAGAGAGCATCGAAAGTGATGCCGTCTTTAATCTTGGCATTGAATGAAACTTGGACTGCTTTACCAGCATATTGTTTCACTTGATCTTTACCAAATGTGACCGTCAAACGTTGACCTTCTGTTGTTACAGTGAGGTCTTGAACAGCTTGGCCATCAACAGTGACCGTTGCTTCTCCTTCAAATGCCAATTCTTTGACGATATCATCTGAAATGGTGAAGCTATCTGCCACATGTGGAACCGTTGAGTCAATCGTATATGTGAAGACTTCTGATAACTTACCAAGATCTGCATGTTCCTGACCATTCACCTTCTTAGTGATTGGCGGTGGAGTGACAGTAACCGGTTTGGTTTCTTTCTCACCTTGTTGGTCATTCTTGTTGGTATAAGTAATCTTAGCTTTGTTCTCAATAGATGGAACTTTTGAGTCTTTCTTCACTTTGGCATGAATCACGAGCTCTACTTCTTGGTTACCGTAGTCACCCGCATTCGCAAAATCTTTCATCGTTGCAGTCACGGTTTGACCTTGAACTGTTACATCGAAGAATTTCGCTGCCGCTCCCTTGATTTCAGCTTGACCTGGAGTCAAGTTCTCATCCAAGGTATCCGTTACAACGAAGGACTTGTACGTTGTAATATCATTTGGCAATTTCGCTTTGATATTATAAGTAAAGTCTGTTTCTGCACCAATGGTTGCCTCTGTCAGTGTTTCGTTGATTTTCTTATCAACACCTGGTTCTGATGGAGGAGTTACGGTTACAGGTTTCGTTTCTTTTTCTCCGCTATGATCGTTCTTATCTGTGAAGCTGAACTTCGCAGTATTTGGAATGTTGATACGAGTCACTCCATCATTGATCTTAGCTGGAATAATCAATTCCACTTCTTGACCAGCAAGGTCTGTAGCGTTCGCAAAGTCCTTCATCGTTGCAGTCACGGTTTGACCCTCAACTGTTACATCGAAGAAGGCTGCAGCTGCTCCTTTGATAACTGGTTTGCTTGAAGTTTCATTGATAACTGACAAATCTCCTTCAAGTGTATCTGTAATCACAAATTTCTTGTAATCTGTAATATCGGTTGGAAGTTTTGTCTTAATGTTGTAGTTATACGCTTGACCTGTCGCGATATCTAAGTGATCAAGAGTTTCATTGATCTTCTTCGTTACAGGAGGTGGCGTTACGGTGACAGGTTTCGATTCAACTTCTTTCTCTACATTATTCTCATTTGTAAAGGAAATAGAAGCCTTATTTTCAATGGTTGTGCCTGTCACACCATTTTTAACTTTTGCAGGAATGACTAGTTCAACAGTTGAGTATTTTGCAAGTTCACCAAACTGACCATCCTTCACCGTTGCCGTAATCTCTTGGCCATTGGTGTGGATATCAAAGAGGGCCGCTGCAGAACCTTTAATACTTACGTCTCCTGCAAGTTCCAAATTAGCATCCAGTGTATCACGAATCACAAATTTCTTGTAATTAGCAACATCACTTGGTACTGCTGTTGTAATATTGTAGTTGTATGGTTGCCCATCAAACGTTTGGAAGCTATCCAAGTTTTCATTGATTTTCTTATCAATCGTTGGTTCTTTTGGTTTTGGTGGGGTAACCGTTACTTCGTTAGATGTTTGTTTCACATCGTTCAAGATCACATCCGCTGTATTTGGTACTTTTACTTGACCATCTTTCTTGTATTTAGAAAGATCAGCACCTTTACGGATTTTCGCCTTAAAGGTTAATTCTACATATTGAATGTCTTTCACCTTACGGCGATTCACTTTACGAGTGATTTTTTCAAGATTAGTTTTGTCTAGTGTCAACGAAACGGTTTGATCTGAAACAGTTGTCGCACCTTTCAAATCAGCGTTATCTTTTCCACCGAGTTTTACATTCAAACTATCTGCTTGAACTTCTAACTCTGGAACAACTGTATCTGTCAGCGTAAAGTTGTCCGCAATACCTGGCCATGGAGCAGTCACCTTGTACTCAAAGAGTTCCTCTTCTGCCTTCAAATCTTCATGTTCTTTGTCATTAACCTTCTTCGTAATCTCTGTTACTACTGGCGGTTTCACGTAAACTGGATTTGAACGGCGAATGGTACTTGGTTTGGTATCTGTCTTGGCATGCGCATCTTGGTTTGGTTGATTGTCATCACCATTCCACATGATGTTCCCTTGGTTTAGGAGACCAAATCCATTACTTTCCTGAAGGAGAGCCATGAATTCTTTACTTGATTGATTATTGCGGTATTGTTCTTTCAAACGAACCTTAATGGTCATTTGAGCTTTCTTCAATACCAAGTAATTATAGTTGGATCCTTTAGCAGGAACATCCGCAACCACGACACTTTGAGGGTTGCCTTCTGAATCATCTTGACTAACTACACGAGTGGTCCATTTTTCTCCATTTGGTCCAGTAGCTGAACTTTCAACCACTTCCAAACGGTAGTCAAGTGGGTCTGTCAACATGACGTTCTTTTCAAATTCGTAGGCTACATTATTGAAGTTGTAATCAAGAGTATAGGTAAACTTCTCTGCCTTGTCTGACAATTGTGCAGAATAGGCTTTTTTCTTTGTCAAACCAAGCGGGTCATCAATTTCTCCCAAGTCATTACTCTTATCTGCGTCGGTAATTCTCTTAGTGACACTTGGGTAACAGTACTCGAGTTTTTGAACTTCAACTTTTTCATTACGTCCACCGATTTTTTGAGTTGTAAACTCACCCGTCTTGAAGACACCAGTCAACTCAGGAACTGTAACTTCTTCTTTTACAGGTTTATAATCAGCTGGCGGATCAACTTCATCCTCTTCATTCGTTTCAGGAGCACGTGCTTCCTTACTCAAATCATAGTCGAAACTGTTATTACCTGGATTGAAGACACTATCGGGTACATAGATTGTGACATTGTCGCCTTCTTGATTGATTCGACCACGAATTTGTTTTGATGGGTCTGTGACTTTTTCAACAACAGTCTTGCCATTGATTCGAACAGCATCCACCTTATATCCAGGTGTAACAGTGAACTCACCTTTGATGTCTTCCTTAATCAACGCAGCTCCAACAGATTCTAGAACTCGACTTGAGAACTTATTGATATCGCTTTGTTCATTAACATAGAAAGAAACGTTCTTACCGTTAATATTTTTAGCTGGAGAAGCCATCCCCTCTAATGCTTCATGGAAGATATCTTGGACTGAACGGTTGTCACCGATATTAAAGTATTTTGAATAACCTTCTCTATAGGTGTCATAATACTGATCTTTAGAGTTTTCAAAGATTGATACGTCTTCCCAGAAACCTACTACTACAGTCCCTTCGGAACCAACAACATTTTTAAGTCTTGTAGATGCTTCCTTAACCTCTTCCACACGCCCTAAAACGTTTTGAGATGCTTCAGTTAGCTGATTATAATTCCAGGCACGTGAAAGAATTTGGTTACGATAGTCACTGTACTCTAGACGAACCTTACCATCCGGGTCACGTTTCCCATTAGCAACACCATCCGTAATCAAAAGGAAGATGGTCTTACGACCGTTAGCCATATTCCCTTTTATTTGATTATATTGAGCAATGACATCGTCAATAGCTGGAACTGTAGGGGTTCCTCCTGCTACCTTAATATTATCAATGAATTGATGGATATCATTTTGATCAGAAGACAAGTTGCTAGACTTGTATTTGTAATCATAATCAGCTCCCCAACCACCAACAACATCTTTATGACCTGTAAAATCATTATTGTAGTAATAGTTGTATCCATCCGCACCTTGGAAGGTTGCCATCATAACCCGGTCTGATGTATCCGGGTTATCAGTCTTAACCAAACGAGGATTATTCTCATCATAATTTTCTTCACTGACAAATGTTGTCAATGTTTTCAAGGCATTTTGGACATTAGGAATGGTGTTCCTGAACGATCCACTCGCATCCTGAAGGATAACTAAGTCGACCGGTTTACGTGGAACTGTCCACTTTGTTTGGTCCGATTTCTTTATCTTACGATAACATCCATTCTGGATAATTTCCGTATTATCTCCTACTCGAATTACCTCAGTTTCATCAGCCGCACCACGACCGAAACGTAAACTAGCTAATCCTAATGGCACAGAGAGAAACAGAATCGTAAACAGAATGGAGACCTTTTTAATGAAATCTCTCATAATTTTCTCTGAAATCCTATTGTGATTTCTTCTTCCTCCTTTTTTCAGAAATGAATGTATGTTAGTTTAGCAATTCTTGTAACTCTTTCGAGAAACTTTCAGCAGTGGTATGATTTACTAATACATTCTTTACCTGTTGCTGTTTTGTCACAAGATACATACTTGGTATGGTTTGAACCTGTAAAAGATCGGCTGCGGACTGATCTTCGTCATAATAATAGGGGAAAGTATATCCTTTTTCTTTGATATACTGATCAGCAGTTTCCTTTGTTTCTTTTCCTGGTTCGTTCATATTCAGAAGAACAAAATGAATTTGATCTCCATACTTTTCATACATCTGCTGAACAATGGGTAGTTGTTTCTGGCAATGCGGACACCAACTAGCCCATTCGACAACTAACATAGGTTTGTCATACAGTTTTGAACTAGCAATCAATGTACCATCTCGAGTGGTCATTTTAAATTCTGGAAGTTGTTGACCTTTTAAACTCAAAGCCGTATTGTTCTTATCACTAGAAGTTGATTGCGAAACTGATGATGAACCTATATCTCCATCCTTAGTGGGTCGGGTGTAATAAAGTAAACCCACCGCTAAACCTATGATGACACCCACCGCTAAAAATGGTAGCCACCACTTGTCTTTTTGCATAACATCTCCTTTCCTTTAATAGTATAATACAACGAATAAGTCTTGAGTAAATAACATATTAATACCATCAAACAAAAAATGCGACTCATTCATTCCAAATGATATTTTAACATTTACTATTCATTTATACAAGCAATTCGTTGTCAAATAGTAAATTTTTTTAAAAAAGTAGAAAATCCCATTAAATACCATCATTGTACAGTTTTTCTAACCATAAACTTGATTTCGTTTTCTGAGATTTGTCAGAATATTCCCGTTTTCGATGCATAATTGTAAGCAAGCCAAGAAATATGAATTGTCTATATTACCTATACTAATATTTGCATCAAAATACTTTTATAACATTGCAAAAAATAAAAAAGATTGCCCATTCGGACAACCTCTTTTCTGCTATTAATACAAATCAAGGTAATTATCAACTTCCCATTGTGACACAAAGGTTGCATAGCTAGCCCACTCGATACGCTTCGCTTCAAGGAAGCTCGTATAGATGTGTTCACCTAGGGCTGCCTTAACCACTTCATCTTCTGTCAAAGCTTTCAAGGCGTTATGAAGCGTTGATGGAAGATCGGTAATTCCAGCCTCTTTACGTTCTTCAGCAGTCATAATGTAGATATTTTCTTCGATCGGAGCTGGTGCTTCGATTTTATTTTCAATACCGTGCAAACCAACTTCCAGAAGAACTGCCATCGCGATGTATGGGTTTGCCATTGGGTCTACTGAGCGCAACTCAAGACGAGTTCCCATACCACGTGAAGCCGGCACGCGCACAAGTGGCGAGCGGTTACGACCAGCCCAAGCAATGTAAACAGGTGCTTCATAACCTGGAACCAAACGTTTGTAGGAGTTAACTGTTGGGTTCATGATAGCAGTATAGTTGTAGGCATGCTTGATCAACCCCCCAAGGAAATGGTAGGCTGTTTCCGACAACTGCATTCCTTTTGGATCATTTGGATCAAAGAAGGCATTATTTCCTTCCGAATCAAACAAGGACATATTACAGTGCATACCTGATCCGGCAATACCAAATTTTGGTTTTGCCATAAAGGTTGCGTAAAGACCGTGTTTACGAGCAATGGTTTTTACTACAAGCTTAAAGATTTGAATCTTATCACAGGCACGGAGAACTTCATCATACTTGAAGTCAATTTCATGTTGACCAACCGCAACCTCGTGGTGACTTGCTTCTACTTCAAATCCCATTTTAGTCAAGACATTCACGATTTCACGACGCGTATTGTCTGCAAGGTCTGTAGGCGCCAAGTCGAAGTAGCCACCCTTGTCATTTACCTCAAGAGTTGGATCGCCATTTTCATCCAACTTAAATAGGAAGAATTCTGGCTCTGGTCCAAGGTTGAAAGATTTGAATCCTACTTTCTCCATGTGACGAAGAGCACGCTTGAGGTTGCCACGAGGGTCACCTGCAAATGGTTCACCTTCTGTTGTATAGACATCACAGATCAAACCTGCAACACTTCCGTTTTCATCTCCCCAAGGGAAGACTGTCCATGTATCCAAGTCTGGGTACAAGTACATATCTGACTCATTAATACGTACAAAACCTTCAATAGAAGAGCCATCAAACATGGCTTTATTTGACAAGACCTTGTCCAACTGTTCATCTGTAGCAGGAATTTCGACGTTTTTCATCGTTCCCAGGATATCTGAAAACATGAGACGAATAAAGGTAACATTTTTTTCCTTGACTTCACGACGAATATCTGCAGCTGTGATTGGCATGTGTTTACTCCTTAATTTTTGACTACTTGCGATTGCCTAACCGCGACCAAAAGGTGACTGCGCTGAAGCAAAGCGTCCCTGCTGGAGGAGCTCATTATGAAGCGCACGACGCACTTCCGTTGGGCTCACTGCTTTCTTGGATTTCGCCTCACGCTCAGCATATTTCTTCTTAATGGCAGCGATATTGAAACCTTCAGAAATATAATCTTTGATCTCAAGCAAACGATCCATGTCATTCAAAGAATACATACGACGGTTCCCTTCGTTTCGATCAGGCTTTATCAACTCTTGATCTTCATAATAACGAATCTGACGCGCCGAGAGATCAGTCAACTTCATCACACTACCGATAGGAAAAACAGCCATATTTCGACGAAATTCTTTTTCCTTCATTTACAATTTCCTTCTTTCTGTCTATTATAGTCTAAAAAAATCCATACGTCAATTAATAATGTCACAAAATGTAACATTATTATCTTTTTTTCTCCAAAAGATTTCTGAAATGATCAATATCATAATTTACGAGTATTGCCACAAAAACTCCCATAAATGTTTCAAATACACGTGCAAATACGTACAAAAATGTTTCTCCGCTTGGTATTGATAGGGTAATGATTAACATAGCCGCTACACCACCGATAACTCCTGCCTTATTATTCATGGCAACATTTGTCATAATGGTTAACATGGTGCAGATTGGAACAATCAGCAAGGTCACCCAAAAGGCTTCTTGAAATAGAGTGTTTAAAAGGAAGAAAACAAGGGCGTAGAAACCTCCGATACTGTTTCCTAGAATGCGTGATGTCCCAAAATGAACACTCTTGTCAAAGCTTTCTCTCAAACTAAAGACTGCTGTCAAAGCCCCAATTTGAAGTCCCTTCCAACCAAAAAAACCAAAAATCAAGAGAACTAAAAAAACAGCAATTCCGGTTTTAAAGGTTCGTAGACCAAGCTTGAACTGTGACTTATCAAATTTATATTTTTTAAAATAACTCATAATCTCAACTTTCTATTTCCATTTTATCATAAATTAGTTGATTTTATGAGCCAAAATCAATAGGAAGCGTTTTTAATTTAGGGGTACAAAAAAGAGGAAACAGAGTTCCTCTTTTCTATTTAAATTCAGAGCTTAGTTGCTTTCGTCTTCTTTTCTTTTCAACTGACCAAGTCCTAAAACCCCTACTAAAGCTGCTAGACCAAGATATGGCATGTAGCTTGAATCATTTGTACCTGTTTGAGGTAGAGTAGGGTTACCTTTTGGATTTGGAGTAGGAGTTGTTGGCTCCTCTGGTTTCTTAGGTTCTGGCGTTGTCGTGCGAACTGTATTTGAAGCGTAAGCAACTTTGTTCACAGTATTTACATAGGTATTTTCAAAGGTTCCGACAGCAATTCGTTTCATTTGAATATAAGTCTCAGCCTGGAATGGAGAATCCAACTGAATCTCTTGAAGGAATTCTTCCTTGAAGCGAATTGTAATCATTCCCTTATCTTGATCATGTTCAACCTGTGTTTCAGCTGTTAAGTCTGTTCCTGCCTTGATAACACGACCGTCTTTCAATCGGATATCAACCTTGGCAAGAACTTTATAGTTTCCAGTGTATTGATCACCTTTTTGGTCATAATCATCTACAAAACTATAGTCATTCAAGTCCTCAGAATGATTTTGTGGAATCAAACCACCAATCAAACGATAATTGAAGTACTGGTTCAACGGAATTGTTTGGCCATCGATATTGTCACTGCTTGGATCCATACTGATTGTCACATCTTTTTTAGGTGTGATTTTCGGTACATTATTGACAACTACTTCTGTAGCATAGCCATTTCCAAAATCAATTTGGTAGGCTTTATTTTCATACTTACCACCCGTTTGACCAAATTCAGGTTTAACTGTCATCGGATCTGTGATGAGCAATGATTTTCCTGCTGCTACATAGTTCTTGTAGAATTCAGCTGGATTATCAGCTGAGAAGAGTTGGAAAGCACCTTTAACAGTGATGTTTGCTTTCTTCAACAGCTCTTGAACCTTCTTAGGCGCAGCTTCTAAACTATCAAATTGTTGAACACTGATACCTGATACAAGGTTGCCTTCTAGATCACGAATCTTAACCAATTCTGGTTGAAGGGTTAAGGCTTCTTCTGGATAATCATCCACATAGTAGAAACCATTTTGAATCGCTTCTTTAGAAGATTTATCTCCTTTGTATTGGTCCAAATCCCATGTGAGTTCATAGTAGTTCGTTGAACCAGCTAGAACTTCTTTGCCATCAATATTCACACCTTGCTTGTTCTTGTTAACTTTCAAAGGCTTGATGTAGTTGTTATTTGGATTGTCAGGATCATTTGGTTTACCTGGAGTCGTTACACGAACAATATTTGACTTAACACCGTAGGCATCGTTGACTGTCAATGTAAAGTTATTTGTATAAGTTGCCCCATCATTCAAGACACGACCAACAACAGTTGGATATAGAGTCTCAAAGGATTTTGTCAAATCTGCATTGAAAGCAGCCAAGGTCTCCTCAGTAGCCTTAAAGGTTACAGTGTGACTAGCTTTATCATAGCTTGTTTCAAAACCTTTGCTTGCAGCCTTGGTTGCTTCCAAATCAAACTGATAGCCAGTTGGAAGTGGATCTACCAATACAAACGAAGTTGTTTTTGGACGACCAGCTGTCAACGCTTCTGTTTTCAACTCAAACTTCACTACAGACTGCTTAGCAACGAGAGTACGATCGATATCTACTCCATCCTCATTTTTAATTTCTTTATTAATCTGAGGTTGTGCAAATAGACGATTGTAATGGAAGTGAACTGTTGGCACCGCTGGTGGTGTTGGCAACTGCTTAGGAGTTGGTGCTACCGGCGGAGTTGGCAATGGATCATAATTTGGCTCTTCCGGTTTTGATGGCTCTGGTTGATCTGGAGTTTTTACCGGTGGAGTTGGCTCGTTTTCGTAGCTTGGTGCTACTGGAGCTGGTTCCAATGGTTTCTCTGTCTCATATGTTGGCTCTTCTGGTTTTGATGGGTCTGGTTGATCTGGAGTTTTTACTGGTGGAGTTGGCTCATTTTCGTAACTTGGTGCTACTGGAGCAGGCTCCAATGGTTTCTCTGTCTCATATGTTGGCTCTTCTGGTTTTGATGGCTCTGGTTGATCTGGAGTCTTAACTGGTGGAGTTGGCTCATTTTCATAGCTTGGTGCTACTGGAGCTGGTTCCAATGGTTTTTCCACTTCATAAGTAGGAGCTTGCGGTGCAGTTGGTTCTACCGGTGGAGTTGGTTTTTCTTTTGTAATTTTCGGAACGTTAACGGCACGAATCTTACCATTGAGCGAGTACCAGATGTTTGGTCTTTTACCTTCGGTATTGTCTCTTCCAGGTACTTGAGGCATTTCTGCTACAGACATCACATTGGTAGCAGATGTTGCACCAACTGTAACGTGATTCGTAGGACCGGACATACTAATGGCCCCTGCACCGTACCAAGAGTTTGGTGCATCTGATGAATCCCAACCTGAACCAGGTTCATTTGCTCTAGGATACATAGTCCAACGAGATCCACCCTGATCTTTTCTAAAATTGAGGGTTTTGGTAGCATAAATCATTCCATCTTTTTCATCAATAGATGAACCTGAAATTTTAACAAATGTTCCGCTATAGTCTTTAGCCATTTCAATAGAATTGTGCTCGCGGTTTAGAGATGCTACAGAAAGAAGGGCATTGTCAAAATTAATTGGTTGGTCATTTTCATCATAGAAGGTAAATTCATTTTTAATGAAAATTGAAGTATCTTTTTCTACCTGACCCGTAAAGGCTGAAGCAAAAACCCCTAAAGTTGGGTCACTAAAGATTCCCAACCAAACTTTTCCAGTAGGATTTTTAAATTGCGAAGAAGGATCTACAGTATATTTGTAAACAATCTTGGAAATCTTTTTACCGTTGTAGTATGAATTTTGAAGGTTAGTATAAGTTGCAGTTACGCTTTGCCCACGTTCTAGAAGCACAGAGCCCCATTTAACCTCTGTTTTATTTCCTACATTGGTCGTCCAGTCTGATTTGTCTCCAATATTACCATACAATTCTACTGAAGAAGTGGTTGCACCGTTCTCCAAGTTCTTGACATTAAGATTGTCTAACTGGAGATTTTTCTTACCATATTGGTCAGTGTCTTTCTTAAAAGCTTCATCAACTGCTGCTGCTGTAAGAAGTTTTCCTTCCGTTTTGAGATCAAGTTGAGCATTCGGTTCTAAATCGTAAACCAAGCTCTGAGCAGATGGCTTAGACAAGTAACCGTCTTGGTCCTTGTTTTTTTCAAGTTCAACCAATGCAGCCTTAATTTTGGCCTGCTCATCTTCATAAGCCTTTAATTTAGCTGGATACTCAGCCAACTCTTTCTTATATTTGGCAAGATCAGCTTCATATTTAGCAACTTTAGCTTCATAATCTGTTTTAGCCGCGGCATTCCGTTGCTTGATTTCTTCGTTTTCAGCTTGGAGCGCTGCATTTTTTGCCTTGTTGTCTTCAACTGCCTTCTCGTAAGTTGCTTTAGCATCAGCATTTGCTTTTTGAACGCGAGCTAGTTCTGTCTGATAAGCCGCTAGCTTAGCTTGGTAGTCTGCTTCGTTAGCTGCATTCGCTTGTTTGACTGCTGCCAAGTCTGCTTCATATTTCTTCACCGCTGCGTCATAAGTCGATTTTGCAGTGGCGTTACGCTGCTTAATCGCTTCATTTTCAGCTTGGATAGCATTGTTTTTAGCTGTGTTTTCTTCAACAGCCTTCTCATAAGCAGCTTTTGCATCAGAATTAGCCTTTTGTACTCGAGCTAACTCTGTTTGATAAGCTGCTAATTTAGCTTGATAATCAGCATCATTATCCTCTTTAGCTTTCTTAATAGCTGCAAGGTCTGCTTCATACTGCTTCATCGCTGCTTCATAATTCGCTTTTGCAGTTTCATTACGCTGTTTAATCGCTTCATTTTCAGCTTTAAGCGCTTCGTTTTTCGCAGTGTTTTCTTTTACTGCTTTATCATAAGCCTCTTTAGCTTCAGCATTAGCTTTTTGTACTCGAGCTAATTCTGTCTGGTAAGCTGAAAGTTTATTTTGATAATCCTGTTGACTATCTTCATTTGCTTTTTTGACAGTTGCTAAATCTTTTTGATATTGTGCTAGCTTAGCCTCATATTCTGCTTTAGCTGTAGAATTGGCAGTGTTGATTTTTTCAACTTCTTCTTGATGACTTTTTAGATCTTTTTGGTACTTGTCATCCGCTGCTTTGTTTTCAGCATTGATTTTATCTGTTTCAGCCTGATGAGCTGCGACTTCCTTTTTATACGCTTCAGTTGTTGTCTTTATTTCTTCAGCCTGTTTAGCATAGTCGCTTTTAATCTCATCTTGTTTTTGAGCATTCTCTGTAGCAGTTGTGGCTGTTCCTTTGTCTTTTGTTTCATCTTGAACTACCTTAACTCCTGCAGATTTTGCATCAGCAACTGCTTTATCCAAATCAGCTGATGATACTTCTACTGGCAAAGCTGAGTCTTTAGAACCAGCCTTAGCTTGGCTTTCTTTGGCAACTTGGCTCATTTCACCCTGAGCTTCAGGTAAATTTGTAGCCGGGTTTCCTGTAGTAGCTACCTCAACCGTACTTGTACTAGTTGTCTCTGTAACTTCATCAGCAAATACTGCTTTGTCAGCAAAAGCAATCAAAGCTGTTCCTAAAACAGCGCCACACAACGTTTTCGCAACTTTACTTTTACGAAATCCATAGACTTCTTTTTTATTTTTCATTATAAGCCATTTCCTTATCTATATTTAGTCATTACTCCTCATATTAGCACTTTACAAGGCAGGATGCAAATATTTACTCTTTTTTTTTTATTTATAGAAAAATTCCACATGTTTATAAATTAAATTAAAAAGAAGATGATCACACCATCTTCTTTTAGTTAAACTATTTATTTTTCAGTCAAAGCTGCCAATCCTGGAAGAACTTTACCTTCAAGGAGTTCCATTGATGCTCCACCACCAGTAGAGATCCATGAGAACTTATCTGCACGGCCAAGGTTGATGGCTGCAGCAGCTGAGTCACCACCACCGATGATTGATTTCACACCTGGTTGTTTCACGATAGCATCCATGACACCGATTGTACCAGCTTGGAAGTCAGGGTTTTCAAATACACCCATAGGTCCGTTCCATACAACTGTTTTGGCACCAGTCAAAGCTTCGTCAAATTTAGCGATAGATTTTGGACCGATATCCAAACCAAGGAAACCTGGGTCTACTGCTTCACCCTCAGTGTCTTTCACTTCAGTGTAGTCCGCAAATGCGTTTGCTTCTTTTGAGTCAACTGGCAAGATCAATTTGCCGTTTGCTTTTTCAAGAAGAGCTTTCGCAACATCCAATTTGTCTTCTTCTACAAGTGAGTTACCGATTTCGATACCTTGTGCTTTGTAGAATGTGTAAGTCATCCCACCACCGATAAGGACTTTATCAGCTTTTTCAAGCAAGTTTTCGATAACACCGATCTTGTCTGAAACTTTTGAACCACCAAGGATAGCCACGAATGGACGTTCTGGAGCTTCAACTGCTTCTTGGATGTAGGCAATTTCGTTTTCAAGAAGGAATCCAGCAACTGCTTTTTCAACGTTTGCTGAGATACCAACGTTAGATGCGTGTGCACGGTGAGCTGTACCGAATGCATCGTTTACGAAGATACCATCTCCAAGTGATGCCCAGTATTTACCAAGTTCAGGATCGTTTTTAGATTCTTTCTTGCCGTCAACATCTTCGTAACGAGTGTTTTCAACCAAGAGAACTTGTCCATCTTCAAGAGCGTTAATCGCAGCTTCCAATTCAGCACCACGAGTGACACCTGGAAGGAAAGCAACGTCTTGACCCAATTTAGCTGCCAAGTCAGCAGCTACAGGAGCAAGTGATTTACCAGCTTTGTCTGCTTCTTCTTTTACACGGCCAAGGTGAGAGAAGAGGATAGCACGTCCACCTTGTTCAAGGATGTACTTGATAGTTGGAAGAGCTGCAGTGATACGGTTGTCGTTGGTAATCACGCCATCTTTTACAGGTACGTTGAAGTCAACACGAACGAGAACTTTTTTCCCTTTCAATTCAACGTCTTTAACAGTCAATTTTGCCATTAGATATGACTCCTTCTTTTTTTATACGTGTTAATTATATCACAAAATCCGCAAAAGAGATAGAAAAACCCTAAACTTTTCTTGTTCTTTCTTCTATCTATTAACCTAAAAACCTAGGATTGCAGTGCGGGAAATAGTAATCTTCACATAATTCGGTTGGAATAATTTAGGTAAATTTCTTGATTGATCTGCCTAATTACTTCTATACCATTCTTTTTCTAACATTTTAATCCTTAATATTCTAAACTCTACAGTCCTTCTTTTTGAATTGCTAGGTTTCTTATTATACAATATAACTAAAATAGTTTCTTCAGCTTGTGCTATTTGATATTAAAAGAAGGGGAATTGTTACCATGAAATTAGAAAGACTAATCTATATTTTACTGTCTCTTTTAAATAAGAAGAGAATAACGGCTAAAGAGATTGCAGAGAGGTTTGAAATATCTACTCGAACAGTATACAGAGACATGGATACACTCAGTTTAGCTGGGATCCCAATCTATTCAGAACGTGGAGATAAGGGAGGTTTCTATATACCAAGCGATTATAAGATAGACAGAAACTTTTTCACTGAGGAAGAGAGACAGTTTATTATTAATATGAGCCAAAATGTTAGTAAAATCGTTGGTCATTCAAGTCTTGACAGTATCGAACACAAGCTGTCTTCTCAAGAAATTACAAGAGCAAACAGTCCTTTTTACTTTGATCTCAGTTCCTGGACTCTTAATACAAATTTTTTACTAGAAATTGAGGAAGCGATACAAACTGAACAGATGATTTCTTTTTCTTACTATTCGAAAAAACAAGAGAAAAGTCAGCGAACAGTTATTCCATACAGATTGATCTATAAACTGAATGCTTGGTATGTTATTGGTTACTGCTTAGAAAAATTAGATTTTCGTATTTTTAAATTAACTCGAATTCGTGAACTAGAACTAGTGGAGCTAAAAGATAAACCATTCGATTATCCACGTTTATCTCAAGAAAAGTTAGAGCTTTTTTTAAATCCCCCCAAAAATAAAGTGGAGGGGCAAAGAGAAGAAATCGAACTAGTTTTTACAAGATTTGCACTTCCAAAAATCTACGATCACTTCACGGAAGAAGAAATCAGAGTCGAGGACGAAATAATAAAAGTTCAGACACTCAGAGCTTTAACTCCTGCATTTTTTGAGTTACTCTTAAGCTTTGGTTATCAAGTAAAGGTCGTATCTCCAAGTCACTTACAAAATCTACTGGTCAGTACTCTCAAAAAAAATCTTCAGCAATATGACAACCTGTAGTCATATTTCCTTTTGTATACTCTTAAGTGGGCAAAATATTTTGTGATATTCATCATAGCCCAATTATTTTACAGGAGGTTCCAAATGGATACAAAAACACTTGCAGAAAGCTATTTTAAGGCAGTAAATGAGGGAGGTTGGGAAGATTTCGTAGCTGAAAACTTTGATTATGGCATGTGTGATAGTATAGAAATTCGACAAGGACGTGATGTTTATTTGCAAGGCGCAGGCCAATTCTATGCTTTGAGCCAGCATCTTGAAGTGAAGCAATTACTTGTTGATGGTCGAGCAGTCTCAGCTTTAAATCGCTACCGTCTACATTCTCCTCAAGGAAAAGAACTCGAACTGGATGTCGCAGAATTTCTGAAATTTGATGAGTTTGATAAATTAGTTGCATCCAATATTTATTTCGACACCAATCGTTTCCAAAAATTTATCCAAGGAATTGAATAACAAAAATCTAGCTTCAAATTTACTCTTCAACTTCAAAACTAAAAACAAGGTCTGACTGATCTACAGTCAAGCCTTGTTTTTTAATTTTTATGAGAAAATCCAAGATTCGTAAATCCGATTAGTCTTCTCTCCTCTTTCTAGCAATCAAGCCATAGCCACTCATTACTCCGAGGAGTCCCAGTGCTACTAGACTGGCATCTGTTTCTACACCAGTATTTGGAAGTTGATTTGTTGCCTTTTCAACTTTTGCCGATGCTACTAAAGACGCTTGGTCTGTTGTTTGTGAGTCTAGCTCTTCTTTTGTTCCAACTTCTGTGATTTCTGGGACAGCTTCCTTGAGAACTTCAGTTGAAAGAAGAGTGCGTTTGCCTTGGGCATCCACCTCTACAAAGTGACGAACTTGGCCTTCCACACCTGCTTGAACTAGCTGGCGTTGTCCTTTTAGAAGGCTTGCATTTGGTCGCTCTTGACGTTCGAAGGCCATTGTAGCCTCTTCAACTTCCAGTTTCGGAGTTGCTAGAACTAAATCTTTCACACCTTCAGCTGGTTGGTTGCTTGACAGAACTTTTGTTCCAACTTCTGTGATTTCTGGGATAGCTTCCTTAAGAACTTCAGTTGAACGAAGGGTGCGATTGCCTTGGACATCTACTTCTACTAGACGACGAACTTGGCCTTCCGCTCCTGCTTGAACTAGCTGGCGTTGTCCTTTGAGAAGCTCGGCATTTGGTCGCTCCTGACGTTCAAAGGCCACTGTATCCTCTTCAATTTCTAGTTTCGGAATTTCTAAAACTAGGTCTTTTACTCCCTCGGCCGGTTGGTTGCTTGACAGAACTTTTGTTCCAACTTCTGTGATTTCTGGGATAGCTTCCTTAAGAACTTCAGTTGAACGAAGGGTGCGATTGCCTTGGACATCTACTTCTACTAGACGACGAACTTGGCCTTCCGCTCCTGCTTGAACTAGCTGGCGTTGTCCTTTGAGAAGCTCGGCATTTGGTCGCTCCTGACGTTCAAAGGCTGTTGTTTCAGTTTCAATAACTAGTTCAGGAAGTCCTTCAACTGTTGGGGCTACTTCACTTGGATCCATACTTCCAACATGATGGCTTTCCTCTGCAGGTGCTAGTTTCTTATTCAACTTTTCTTTCATGTCCGCAAAAGCTTGTGGAGTTGGTGTTTGTGAAGACAATAAAGCTTCAGCTTGGGCAATCAACTCATCTTGAGAATCTTTTGCACGGACGGATTCGAGCAAGCCTTCCAATTCTTCTCTAGCAGTTTGATAACGTTGATTTCCATCCAAGTCCGCTCCAGCTTGTTTCAATTCATTCAAGGCTTTGTTGACTTCTTCTTGACTGGCATCATGGTTTTCTGCAACAGCTTTCGCTGCATTAAGTTTCTCTACTAGTACAGCTTGTTTGTCCTCACTTGAGAAGGTATAGGCAAGGGTTGACTGGCGACCTTGGGCAGCAGTGATTTCTTGTTTGAGGTACTCATCGTTGACAGCTGCTTTTGGAGAAACCAAGACATCGAACTCAGCAGTGTGTCCCTTGTATTGCAAGGTCAAGGTCTGACGACCAGTCTTTTGAGCATCGTAGCCCGTAATTTCAACACCTTGATCTGTGAAGGCATGACTTTCTTCTGTCTCATCATCATAGAGAACGCCGAAGCGACCTTCTGCAAGATCCAGTTGCTCTCCTACTAGATAGTCTGTTTTCGGTTTCTGAGTAATGTACAGACCTGCTACTTCTTTTGGTTTTCCTTCATCTTGACCAGTCACTTGTACCTTCAAGTCACCAGTAACTGGAAGTCCAAGATAGCTAACTGTGAGCTTTTGTTCCCCTTTTTGATGAGCGTCGTAGCCAGATACTGTCACACCTGAGTGAGTAAGGTTAATCAGCTCATCAGCTTGTCCCCCTTCGTACTGAACACGGAGGGTTCCGCCTCTGAGGTCAAGTTTTTCTCCCTCTTTGTAAACCGTCTTCTTAGGCCCTTTTTCAAGACTAACTGCAGCAATTTTTCTTTCATCCTGCGGAATCGCTACTGCCAATGTGTTACTGATTTCTTTACCAGGTAGTTGGGTACGATAGTAGAGGAGAGTTGGTTGCTTGTCAAAGGCCAATGGTGCTGTTGCTAGGTCGCCACCATTTTCAGACTTCAAAGTTGCAATTGGCGTTTGTGAATCTGCCTTGTCGTAAACGGTGATGGTTGCACCCGCTGGAACATCAGAGAAGCCGAGTTGAACTTGATGGTTTCCAAGTGAACGAGCGGCTACCTTAGCCATTGGAATATTTTGGCTTTCTGTATCCAAGGTTTCGTACATCTTCCAGTTGTAGATACGAATGGCCTTCCAAGGCGTCCCATTATCTGAAGTGATAACTTTTAGGCGCCAGTCTTGGGCAGTAATTGGTTTGTCAAGAGTGATATCTGTCACGTGTGCTTTGTTGCCACGGACTTCCTTAGCTAGTTTCCACTCACCGTCTGTATCCTTGTAGTAAAGATCAAAGTCTTTGGTGTTCATCAGACCATCGTTAACAGACTCACCACCAGCTCCCGCATGATCCATTACCCATCTGACAACACGACGTGGTTGAGTCAAACGAATATCGACACTACCGCTCAATTGTCCTGAAGACCACTTGTCTGACAGACTTGTAATCGTACCGTTCAACATGCCTTCGATGCCTTCTCCGCCTTCAGTATTGGGGAAAGTGCTGCCGATAACTGTTGCCCCTGGAACAATATTTTCAGCCAAAGGTCTTGGAAGAGTTGTATCCTGAACAGTCATGCCCCAGTTGAATGATGCAGTTGCAGCCTCAGAACGGAGCCCATTTTTACCAACTGCAACAACTTTCAATTCTTGAGTCTTACCAGTCGCATTAGCAGAACGGCTAACTTTTGGCAAGTAGATGGTTGAAGCAGATGATCCTGTCAATAAGCGCCAGTTATCTCCATCTTTTTCGTAGACTTCATAGAAATCTGCATCTTGGTTACCCGAAAATTGAACCACTGCTTCAGCTTCTTGGGCATTCTTAAGAGATTGCTTCACCACAGAGAGACCTGTAGGTGCTTGTGGCGCTTGGTGATTGTCCGTGATAGTTAATTGTCCTAGGTTGAACTGATAATCTTTTACAGCACCTTCATGTTCGAAGAAGAGTTTGACTGCATAGATGGTTTTTCCAGCTAGTGAGCTAAGGTCAAATTCTTCATTCTTCCAGTCATCAGAGAGAGTCAGTTCTTTCCATGCAGCTGCATCCTCAAATTTGTAGTCTGGAGTCGTAGAGAAGGCCATATAAACTTTAGAGCCTTTTCCTCCCTTGTGGGCAACACGAAGTTTGGTTTTCTCAGTTACTTCTAGTTTGGTAGAATACAAATTCACATCCTGGTCCGTCTTACCAGCTACATCACCTGAGAATTTAAGGGAGTTACCTCCATTATAGGCATCTGTAAAGTCATATTCTGCACGAAGTTTTTCCCCCGTTGAAGTCTGCCACCAGCGCCATGTTGGCAAGACACCTGAAACCGAACGGTAGTTCCACTCAGAATCCTTAGAAACTTTACCGTCTACAAACCATTTTCTACCATGACCTGTATTAAAAGAGGTGGTGAAGGTACGTCCTACTGCTGGTGTACGGTCCGCAACTAAATTGGCAATTCCATACCACTCTTTGTCAGCTGGTTTTTGAGCCGTTGGATCTCCTTGGTAACCTGTAAAGAAGATGTCTTCGTTCTTGTGGTAGTCTTCGCCTGTTTTTCCTAGACTGGTAATCGTATCTGGTGCAAAAAGTCCTAACGACAAACGCAACTTGCCTTTTTCATCTAAGAGGGCATCCCATTTGACTTTGGTCTTATAAGAGCCACCTTGTTGCAATTCCAAGCCTGCAAAGACATCATATTGACTACGCTCTAGCCATTTGGCCATCTCTACGGAGTGGTCATTCTTTTCCTTGTTCCAGTTAAAATTGGCAAAAAATTGATCTGCAGGTACCTTGTCTCCTTCTTTTTGCATGAACTGGTAGTTGTAATCACCTAGACCATCTTCGTGGTAACGACCGTATTTGTAGGTCATGGCATCGTACCAAGCATACTTGATTGGGTGGTTAACTTTAGCTGCGTATTCTTTTGTATAGAGCATGAATTGGCGCATTTTTTCACCAAGAGGTTCTACTAATTCCCCCGTTGTTTCTTGGTTGATGAAATAGCCATCAAAGCCATAGTACTTAGCAAGATCGACAAGTTTCCGTGCAATTGGGAAGGTGCCATCCTCATCTTGTTTCAAGGCAGCGGCAAATTTCTCTTGGTCGGCAATGCTGTTTGACCAGTTGAAGAAGAGGGTTCCATAAACGGGAACTCCGTTGCGGTGACCGGCATCAATGACATCTGGAGTTGGAACTAGACCTTCCCAGAAGACCATTGAATCCAAGTATTGCCAGTAGTCAAAAGCGTAGGCCTTGAATTCTTCTCCACCAACAGAAGCGTGCTCTTTGGCCTTTGAGTTGGTATTTGCCAGCGCCTGGACCTTGGCTCTTCTGCTTGCTTTTTCATTGACCAACTGGCCTCTGTGGCGCTTGGCGAGTTCAACTGAGGAACGGTTAATAGGATCATCCTCACGCGCACCCGGTTCCCATTTTAACAAATCCTCCCAAGTATCAAATTTGATTTCTTTTGGTCGGAGACTCTTTTCTTCATTTTTAGGAACGTCTGCTAGAGTCGGTTTGTCGGCTTTCTTCTCAGCCACTTGAGGAGCTTTCTCTGGTTTGACTTCTTCTTTTTCTGTTGGTTGAGCAGGTTTTTCAGTTTTATCTGTCAGAGCTGGCTTCGCTTCTTCTTTTTCATTAACCAGATCCGTTATTGCTGGAGTGTTTTCTGAAATGGGTTGCTCAGCTACTTTGTTCTCTGTTTCTGATAATTGTTTTTCAAGGGCTGCAGTATCTGGATTAGCTGTTTCACTCGCGCTTGTAGCTTGGGCGCTCGTATTTGCAACTGCCTCAGGGACAGCAACCTGTTCTGCAAGAGCTGGGCTCGCAAATAGAGCTGAACCAATCATCAAGGAACAAGCCCCGATTGACAGCTTACGAATACTGTAACGGCAACGTTTTTCAAAAAATAGATCTTTCATCTTATCCTCCTAATAAAATATAAAGTAAGCGCTTTACTTTTTGATAAAAAGTAACTGTTCTCAGTGCACACCACCAGAACAGGATCATCTTCATTTTATCCTATATGAAAGCGATGTCAATCTGTTTGATACAAAAACTATAACTAGGATAATAATCAGTAAAATTTGGACACAATCCTATCATTTGACTCTCTTACAGTAAATTTATCCTCTATTTTTAGAGAAAGTTACCTTTTCTTATGAAAATTTCAGCTAAACACTTGTGAGATTTACTTTTATCCTTTAAAATAGAATAGGAGAAATTCCGTTATTATTTTCCGGAGGAAAAAGAAATGTCCATTAATTGGCAGGAAATTTTATTTCACTTTTTAGGAGGTCTAGGACTGTTTTTGTACAGTATTAAGACCATGGGAGACGGTTTGCAACAAGCTGCTGGAGATCGCCTTCGTTTTTACATTGACAAATACACCAGCAATCCCTTTTTAGGCGTTCTAGTCGGAATCGTCGTGACTGCCCTGATTCAATCAAGTACAGGGGTTACAGTTATCACGGTTGGGCTGGTCAGCGCTAGTCTTCTCACTCTTAGACAGGCTATCGGAATTATCATGGGAGCCAACATCGGAACCACCGTTACTTCCTTTATCATCGGTTTCAAGCTTGGTGAGTATGCTTTACCCTTGATTTTCCTTGGAACCATGTTCCTCTTCTTTACAAAAAACAGAACAGCAAACAATATCGGGCGCATCCTGTTTGGTGTAGGGGGAATCTTCTACGCCCTCAACCTTATCAGTGCCGGTATGAGTCCGCTTAAAGATTTACCACAATTCAAGGAATATATGGTAACCTTGGGACAAAATCCTATTTTAGGAGTGGTGGCCGGTGCAGTGATTACCGTCCTCATTCAGGCCTCTTCGGCTACAATCGGGATTTTGCAAGGCCTCTATGCAGGTGGCTTTCTTGACCTTAAAGGTTCACTACCAGTTCTTTTCGGAGATAATATCGGGACAACCCTAACAGTTATCATTGCCGCAGCTGGAGCCAATGTCTCAGCGAAACGCGTTGCAGCAACCCACGTTACCTTTAACGTTTTAGGGACTATTCTTTGCTTAATCTTATTAGGCCCCTTTACTGCTATGATCGAGTACTTCCAGGCACTCCTTCACCTCTCACCTGAGATGACCATCGCCTTCTCGCACGGTGCCTTTAACGTAAGTAACACCATTGTACAATTTCCATTCATCGGAGCCTTGGCCTACTTTGTAACCAAGCTCATCCCTGGTGAAGACGAGGTTGTCAAGTACGAGCCCCTTTATCTCGACGAGCAACTTATCCAGCAATCTCCTTCTATCGCTCTAGGAAATGCCAAAAAAGAACTTTTGCACTTAGGAAACTATGCAGCCAAAGCTTTTGACCTTTCTTATACCTATATCATCGGTTTGGATGAAAAGGTAGCTGAAAAAGGGCACAAGACAGAGGAAGCCATCAATACCATCGATGAAAAACTCACTCGTTACCTCATCAGACTCTCAAGCGAATCCTTGAGTCAAAAGGAAAGCGAAGTCTTGACCAACATCCTGGATTCATCTCGTGATTTGGAACGGATTGGGGACCACGCAGAAGGCTTGCTCAACCTAACAGACTACCTTCAACGTAAGAATGTTCAGTTCTCTGAAGCTGCTTTAGAAGAATTAGCTGAGATTTATCAAGCAACAACTGCATTTATCAAAGATGCCCTTGATAGTGTGGAAAATAACGATATTGAAAAAGCTCAAAGTCTGATTGGACGCCATAAAGAAATCAACAATATGGAACGCGTTCTCAGAAAGACCCACATCAAACGCCTTAACAAGGGTGAGTGTTCTACACAAGCTGGAGTCAATTTCATCGACATCATTTCCCACTACACTCGTGTGTCTGACCATGCTATGAACCTAGCTGAAAAGGTCATCGCTGAACAAATTTAATTGGTAAGAAGCCACCTTAATTTAGGTGGTTTTTTTCGTCTCTTAATCAAGAATATTTTTTCTAACGTAAAAAATGCTTTGATTCACAATGGAATCAAAGCATTTTAAAGAGTTCTCCAAACATGACAGCAGAAACTGCAGTGCCCCTGTACCTGGCTTCTTCTCTTTTGATAAAACGCGCCAAGTTGATCAATTCAGGTGCTGGGTGTTTGGGATTGGTGAGCAATTCACGGGTGACCAGTCCTGAGAGACGGACTGCTAGTAACTGCTCATTTGTAGTAGGCAGTTTCTTAGCAGTCTCTAGGAGAGCAGCGACTAAATCGTCACTCAAGCCCTGACGGGCATGGTTGTAGAGGTCTTTTATAAGGCTTTCTAGATTTGCTTCTGCCATCCCGAGCAACCTCCCTTATGTTTAATAATTTTTAATCAAATCAACCGTTGAACGATCCAATTTTTTCACCAAGGCTTGCAAGAAAGCTTGAGCTTCTAGGAAGTCATCCATCGCGTAGAGAGTTTGGTGAGAATGGATATAACGAGCGCAGACACCGATAGTTGTAGATGGGACACCACCATTTTTCAGATGAGCTGCTCCAGCGTCCGTTCCGCCTTTTCCACAGTAGTATTGGTACTTGATTCCAGCTTCTTCAGCCGTTGTCAAAAGGAAATCCTTCATACCCGGGAGAAGCAAGTGACCTGGATCGTAGAAGCGAATCAAGGTGCCATCCCCAATCTTGCCTTGGCCACCGTAGACATCGCCAGCAGGTGAACAGTCAACTGCTAGGAAGACTTCTGGGTCAAACTTAGTTGTAGAAGTATGAGCGCCACGAAGACCAACCTCTTCTTGGACGTTCGAGCCAAGATAGAGTTCATTCCCGAGTTTTTGACCTGAAAGGGCTTCTGCTAGCTCGCTTACCATGAGGACGCCGTAGCGATTGTCCCAAGCTTTTGAGATAATATTTTTTTCATTGACTGTCAAGATAGCGGAGCTATCAGGGACAATCGTGTCACCCGGACAGATACCAAAGCTTTCTGCCTCAGCCTTGTCTGCAAATCCACCATCAAAAATGATATCTGAAATTGCTGGCATAGTTGGTCCACCTGTTCCACGTGTCAAATGCGGAGGGACAGAACCTGAGATCACTGGAATTTCACGACCGTCACAAGTAAAGAGTTTAAAGCGTTGGCTGCTGACCACCATAGGATTCCAGCCACCGATTTCAACCACACGGAAGGTGCCATCTGGCTTGATTTCGCTGACCATAAAACCAACTTCATCCATATGAGAAGCGACCAAGACGCGTGGTGCATCAGCAGCTTCTGAATGCTTGATACCGAAAATACCACCCAAGCCATCTGTCACTACTTCATCCACATGCGGTGTCAACTTTTCACGAAGATAAGTCCGGACAGGTGCTTCATGACCTGAGATCGCAGGGATTTCTGTTACTTCTTTGATTTTTGAAAATAATGTTGTCATATCAGTTCCTTCTTTCTGTCCTCCATTTTACCACTTTTTAGAGGAGAAGGGTAGTGGAAATCATCATTCCAACTTGAAACTGCTTATAAACAAAACGAATCACCATTGTAATTCGTTTTATTTATGATTTCGTCTGAGAGAAAAGTGGTCTGGGACGGGATCCTTACCTGTTTTCGACCAGGGGTGGCAACGTAAAATCCGAGCCAAGCCCATCAGAACACCCTTGAAGCCATGTTTTTCAATAGCCTGAATCATGTAGTTGGAACAAGTCGGCTCAAAGCGACAAGAAGGTGGAAAGGCTGGGGAGATAAAACGTTGGTAAAAGCGTACTGGCGCTATTAAGATGCGTTTCATTATTTCTTGGTTACAGCCATAGTGTGTAGTTGGCTGATTTCTTTTTTATTAAGGCGACGGGATTCTCCTGGACGAAGACCTGTCAAGTCTAAGTGTCCAAAACGTGTCCGAGACAACTTATCCACTTGAAGACCGACAGCTTCAAACATCTTTTTAACCTGATGGTTACGTCCTTCATGGATGGTCAACTGTACCACAGAGCGATTTTTAACTGGATCCACTTTGAGAATTTCATAAACAGCTGGCTTGGTTTTCTTGCCATCAATCTCAAGACCGCGGGTCAAGGGGCGGAGATTATCCTTATTGGCCACACCTTTAACACGCGCGACATAGACCTTATCAATCTCATTACGGGGGTGAATCATCTCATCCGTAAAGTCCCCATCATTGGTCAAAATTAAAACACCTGATGTATCCCAGTCCAAACGTCCCACAGGGTAAATGCGTTCTTTAACATTGGGCAAGAGGTCCACAACAGTCTTGCGGCCCTTGTCATCTGTCACACTGGAAATCACTCCACGTGGTTTGTTAAGCAGATAGTAGACCTTTTCTTCATTGTAGATAGGTTGACCTTCCACTTCGACCTTATCACCAGACTTGATGGTCGTCGCTAATTCACGCACCACTTGGCCGTTGACGGTTACTAAACCTTGCTTGATCAGCTCTTCTGCTTTTCTCCTACTGGCCACACCTGCGTGGGCAATATATTTATTGATTCTCATCTTCTTCTATCCTTTCACCAAATAATTGGCTTTCTTGGGCTTGAATCTCAAGCTCATCAATCACTGGCAGTTCTTCTAAATGGTTAATCCCCATGTAATCTAGGAAATAATCCGTAGTCACATAGAGGTTGGGGCGGCCCAACACTTCTTTTTTCCCATCTTCTCTTATCAATTCAAAAGCTTGTAGCTTAGCTAGAGCTCTACTCGAGTTGACCCCACGAATAGAATCAATCTCAATTCGGGTAATCGGCTGCTTGTAGGCAATGATGGACAAGGTTTCAAGAGCAGCCCGAGACAAGCTCTGGTTGATGGGTGCCTTGGAGTATTCCTTCAAAATCGCTGCAAATTGAGGCTTGGTGACCAATCTGTATGCACCACCTGTCTCGATCAGGGACAAGCTCGACTCTTGGTCTTTTTCATACTTCTGGGCTAATTTTTCTAAACTCTGTTGGATGCCTGTCGGTGGAAGTGAGAGGAGTTCAGCCAACTGACGAACCCGAATCCCATCTTCACCTGCCACAAACAAGAGCGCTTCTATTTCTGCTAAAGTACTCATCTTTCCTCTCTATCAAGTCTAGCTTTATGCCTCTTGATTTTCTTCCTTCTTTTCCATGAGATAGATATCTCCGAAACTCTCCTCTTGCACGAGGATCAGTTCCTGGGTTTTGATTAACTCTAGGGTCGCCAAAAAGAGGGTAATAACCTCTTGGACATTCTGGGCTTCCTTGAACAAATCCTGCAAGCGCAACTGGTCTCGTCCAGTCAAGGACTCTTTTACGATGACCATCATGTCCTCAATCTTATACTCATCCCGCAAGATGGTCGTGTGATTCTGTGCGAACTCCTCTTTTTTCTTGGCTAGGATATTTGAAAAAGCCAAAAAGAGGTCAATGGTCGTCTTGTCATGCACAAGCTCCGCATCCTCGTAAATCAACTCTGTTGGCGCTTTGGAATAGTACTGAGCCCGATCTTGGTGCTTAGCCTCCAAGTGCTCACCCAGGAGTTTGAACTTGCGGTATTCTTCGATTTGGGAGAGAAGGTCCTGCTCCAGGTCATCCTCTAAGTCTGTCACTTCTGCTACCTTTGGCAAGAGCTTGCGGCTCTTGATCAGCATGAGCTGACTGGCCATAACCATATACTCGCCCGTTACTTCCAGACGCATGGCCTGCAGAGTTGAGACATAGGCTAGATACTGTTCGATAACTTCTGTAATGGGCACATCGTAGATATCCATCTGGTACTTAGAAACCAAGTGCAAGAGCAGGTCCAGAGGCCCTTCAAAATCTTTTAATTTAATATCCATTATCTATATTTTTCTAAGGTCAGGACTGTTTTTAATCCTAGTTTTTTTGCAATTTCGTACAAATCGACCTTGTTTTCTATCTGTTTTAGAATGAACTGTTCCCGCAAGGCTTGAGCGGATAAGGTTGGGAAACCTTTCTCCTTGACAAAGGACTCCAGCTGACGAAAGGCCCACTGACGAGAATAGGCTTTCCCTCCCCTTTCAAAGAGATAGGTCTGCCCCATCAAGGGTTCCAATTCTGAAAGCAAGGTCCTAGGAATGGCTACAATCCTCTGTTGGGAAGCCTTGTTAATTCGCAACACCTGAAAATCCAGATTGATATCTGCAACCTTAAGGGCTAAAATCTCACTTGGCAAGAGCCCTATTTCCAAGATAAGAAGCGCCAGCAAGCGTCCTTCTGGATAATTACTTTCCTGCCAAAAAGAGTCTAGGTCTAGAATCTCTGGTTTCTCAGTCTTCTTTTCAGCTTGCTTGGTTAATTCCAGACGGTAAAAACTGTCCACTTCTCCTTTTCGATAGAGAAAGTAGAGAAATTGGTTACAGGCCGAAAGTTTTCGCTTCTGGGCGCTGATTTTTAGATTGGCTAGCTGGGCTTGGTAAATCTTAAGACTAGTCTCAGAAATCCGTTCCCCTACCATGTCTAAAAATTGCTCCAAATCATACTTATAAGACTGCTTGGAATTGGCAGACAAGTCCTGTTTTTCCTCTAAAAAGGCTGAAATCCTATCTCTCATTTGCATCGAATCTCATATTCCTTACTAAAGTCATGTAAGAGAGCATTAACGGCCTTGAGGATGGACTTGCGCGTGATGATTCCTTGAAAAATCCCTTCATCATCTACCACTGGCAAGAAAGGTTCATCCACCAGTTTATGGAGGACCTCTGTGATGTTATAGTCTGGAGCGACGACTGCCACATCTGTCTTAGTCATATTGACGATGTCTGTCTTTGCCATCTGCTCATCCGTCAAACCTTGCTCCATTTGATAAGCCAAAATGTCTCTCAGACCAATAGTCCCGACAAAGCGTTTGTCAAAGGTCACAACAGGGATACGGGTATAAGTGATTTGGCTCAACACTAAAATCGCATGATCAGCATTATGGGTATCAATCAAGGCTGCTAGATTCTCAGCGGGGGTAAGAAAAGTCTCTTCCTGCTCCAATAAAAATGCTTCAAATTCCTTGGCAATCATCGAGCAAACTCCCTGGACAAGCCTGGGTAAACCTCATGATTACGTGTCAAAAAGTCTACTTTGAAATAGCTGTCATCAATCTCTACACGGGCATAGAGGCATTCTCTGATGGTTCCTCTTGGTTGGCTGATGGAGCCTGGATTTAGAAAAAGAGTCTTTCCTTCCATCCAAGCATTTGGTACATGCAAGTGACCATAGAGACAGATATCGGCATCTTCTTCCTGAGCCCAGTAGTCCAACTTTTGAAAGTTGAAATTGATATCAAACAAGTGTCCATGGGTCTGGATGATTTTGGTCGGACCAAGTTGAGTCACCAAACGTTCTGGATAACCAGCATAAAAGTCCATGTTGCCTTTGACGACATGGATGCCCTCCCAGAGCGGAGAGTCTGGACGGAGTTCAGAGTCACCATCGTGAAAAATGGCATCAACTTTCCCCAGATAGCGGTCACGAATTTCTTCGACAATCAAGCTATCGCCATGGGAGTCACTCATTACAATGATGGTTTGCTTTGCCATGATGGAAATACCTCCAAAAGTTTCTTAACGGCTAAGGCACGGTGGGATTGGCTATTTTTTTCTTCCAGGGTTAATTCAGCTGCTGAATTACCTGTCTCTCCCACAAGGAAGAGCGGATCATAACCAAAGCCATTTTCACCCTTGGGTTCAAAGTTGATATAACCTGGCCAGTCAGCTTCAACCACCAAGCTTTCCTTATTTGGACTGGCTACAACTAGGGTTGTGTGGAACTGGGCTGAGCGGTCCTTGAGTTCAAAGACCATGGCCAATTCGTGCAAGAGTTTGGCATTGTTTTCACGATCAGTCGCTCCCACACCAGCGAATCGCGCTGACCAGACTCCTGGTAAACCGCCGAGGACATCGACTTTGAGACCAGAGTCATCTGCTAGCACCATCTTGCCTGTTAATTGGGAAATAGTTTCTGCTTTAAGTCGAGCATTTTCTTCAAAGGTCATACCTGTTTCAGCTACTTCAGGCAGATCTGGATAGTCATTGAGATTTTCCACATCATAGCCTAACTTGTCAAAGATAGCTCGGAATTCCTTGGTCTTGCCTTCGTTACGAGTCGCAATGAGCAGAGTTTCTCTAACCTTGCTAGTTTCAAAGAAGGCTTCTACATCGACTCCTTCTTTAGGCAATTCTACATGCAGGAGTTGCCCATTTTCAACCAAGAGCAGAGCCCCCTGACGTTGGATGACTTCTAGATTGCGGCCTGCTTCTGCATTTAAAATCTCAACGATAAAGGAGAGCAGACGAAAGTTAGAAGACCAGCGCATCACCGTTATCGTAATCGGAAAGCCATTTTCTTCGTCACGAAAAATCCGCGCTAAATCCATAAAATCAAGCTCGAGAGGATCTTTGATAAGGCTATAGATGCCTCCATAGACATCCCATACACCGACATACCAGTCCTGGTCATCCTTGTATTCGTAAATTTTGTTTGTCATAAAGTTACATGCTCCACATGAATCTCTTTTTCCAGCCATTCTGCTCCAATCTGGGCAAAACTTTGGCTATTGGCTGTTGTATAAAAACGATGTTGAAGAGGTCCCGCATCTCGGCTACGATTGATTTCAAAATAGTTAAGCAAAACCGAGATATCCCGCACACACTCTGCCCCACTATCGATGAGCTGAACCTTTGGTCCCATGACATTTTGGATGATAGGGCGAAGGAGTGGGTAATGGGTACAACCCAAAATCAAGCTATCCACCTTGCCGACCAAGGGACGCAGAGTTTCATAGACCACTTTCTTTGTTACACTGGTTGACAGGGCACCAGACTCCACCAAGGGAGCAAACTTGGGACAGGCCAAACTCTCCACCTGTAAATCCGGATCCAGATCATGGATTTTCTGACGGTAGATATCTGATTGGACCGTCATAGGGGTTCCAATGACCCCGATTTTCCCACCTTGACTGGACTTGATAGCTGCCGAAGCTCCCGGCAAAATCACACCTAGGACAGGAATATCTAGTTGGGCCTTGATTTCTTCCCAGACGACCGCAGTCGCAGTGTTACAAGCAATGACAATCATTTTGACATCCTTGGTCAAGAGAAAGTTGACCAACTGCCAAGTATATTCACGAATTTGCTCAGCAGGACGGGGACCATAGGGTGCCCGTGCCGAATCTCCAATATAGACGATTTCTTCATGGGGAAGCTGGCGCATGAGCTCACGAACAACAGTTAAGCCCCCGACACCCGAATCCAAAAAACCAATTGGTCGATTATCCATACAGTCTTCTTTCTAGTCTTTTTTCTGATTGATAGTTCATCATAATTACTCGTCCTAAATGAACGGATAGACAGCTTGATAGAATGGCAACTGCCTCTCTTTTAATCATAATCAAATATCAATAGAATGCAAGGAAAAAGTCTTATCCTTGAGAACTATTGAACATAGTGAGAAGTCTGGAACTTTCATCCCAGACTTTTCCTATTTATTTCTTTTTATTGTTAGCAAGAGCTGCTTTTTGTTGGCGGATAATTTGGTGGTAAACTTGTTGTACCTTGGCTTCGCTTGGTTTTTGACCATTTGCGCTCAAAAGAGCACGAACTGCCTCAGCGTTCAAACGTGGGTTGTCCGCAAATTCTTTTTCGATTTGCTTCCGAACCAAGTACATCCCCCCAAGAGCTCCTCCTAGAAAAGCTAGCACAATCAAGATAATTGCTAAAAGTAAATCCATTCTTTTTCTCCTGTTTTTTTTTGAGTCTTCTATATTATACCATAAAGTGACTTTCCTGACTAGTTTGTTTTACGCTTTCAGGGAGGGGGTTAAGCTAATTCTAAGTTAGTCTTACAATCAGAATGAATTATGAAATTACGAATAATTCCACCCTTTCCTCTCTTTCTTCTACTTTTTTAAGAAAAAGCAATCTCAAATATGTTTTTCACCAAAAACCTCTTGACAAATGCTAGATGACCATTAGAATGGGAGGTAAGGAGATAAATAGAAACAAAATAAACGAAACTGCTTTATAAAATGTAAGCGGTTTCTAATAAACGAAGGAGGGTTTTATGAAAAAACACTTTTGGGAGAAATCCTGTCGCTATAGCATCCGCAAGCTGACGGTTGGGACTGCTTCTGTTTTACTAGGGGCTGTTTTTCTAGTCAACCATACTGTAGCTGCAGACAGTGTTGAGGTCAAGCAAACTGAACCAACCTCTGTCGAAGCTATCACTAAGCCTGATAGTGAACCCAAAGCAGCTGAAGCGACTGAAACTACAAAACCGTCTCTAGCCGAGAGTCCAGTAGTTTCCGAAAGCAAGCCAGCTGAGGAGAATCAGAAGACAAATAGTCAAGCTAGTGAAGAAGCCATTGTAGAAGCTAAAGAAAATAAGGAACCTGAAAAAGCAGACCAGCCTGTGACAAAACAAGAAAACTATCAACTCAACTACGATCAACCAACAGCTCCCTCCTATGACGGATGGGAAAAACAAGCCCTCCCTGTCGGAAACGGAGAAATGGGAGCCAAGGTTTTCGGTCTAATTGGGGAAGAGAGAATCCAGTACAACGAAAAGACCCTCTGGTCAGGAGGACCACAACCCGATAGCACCGACTATAACGGAGGAAACTACAAGGATCGCTACAAGGTCTTAGCAGAGATACGTAAAGCCCTCGAAGCTGGTGATCGCCAAAAAGCCAAACAACTGGCCGAACAAAATCTAGTTGGACCAAACAACGCTCAGTATGGACGTTACCTAGCCTTTGGTGATATCTTCATGGTCTTTAATAACCAGAAGAAAGGACTAGATACTGTAACTGATTATCACCGTAATCTAGACATCACCGAAGCCACTACGACCACTTCTTACACCCAAGATGGGACCACCTTCAAACGCGAAACCTTCTCCAGTTATCCTGATGATGTCACTGTGACCCACCTGACCAAAAAAGGAAACAAGACGCTTGACTTTACCCTTTGGAACAGTCTGACAGAAGACTTGCTTGCTAATGGCAACTACTCTTGGGAATATTCTAACTATAAGAATGGTCATGTCACTACAGATGCAAACGGAATCCTTCTAAAGGGAACTGTCAAAGATAACGGCCTCAAATTTGCATCCTACCTAGGAATTAAAACGGACGGAAAGGTGACTGTTCAGGACGAAACTCTGACCGTTACAGGCGCAAGTTATGCAACTCTCTATCTCAGTGCCAAAACAAACTTTGCTCAAAATCCTAAAACCAACTATCGAAAAGACATTGACCTCGAAAAAACAGTTAAAGGGATTGTCGAAGCAGCTAAGGCCAAAGACTACGAAACACTTAAAAAGGCCCATATCAAGGACTATCAAAGTCTCTTTAACCGCGTTAAACTAAATCTAGGCGGAAACAAGACTGCTCAAACGACTAAAGAGGCCCTTCAAGGCTATAACCCAGAAAAAGGTCAAAAATTGGAAGAACTCTTCTTCCAATACGGCCGATATCTACTCATCAGTTCGTCTCGTGATCGGACAGATGCCCTTCCTGCCAACCTCCAAGGAGTCTGGAATGCTGTAGACAATCCACCTTGGAACGCTGACTACCACCTCAATGTCAATTTGCAAATGAACTATTGGCCAGCCTACATGAGCAACCTTGCTGAAACAGCCAAGCCAATGATCAATTACATTGATGACATGCGCTATTATGGCCGTATCGCTGCCAAGGAATACGCAGGTATCGCATCAAAAGACGGACAAGAAAATGGTTGGCTGGTCCACACTCAAGCAACTCCATTTGGCTGGACTACTCCTGGTTGGAATTACTATTGGGGTTGGTCGCCAGCCGCTAATGCCTGGATGATGCAGAACGTCTATGATTACTATAAATTCACCAAGGATGAGACCTATCTCAAAGAAAAGATTTATCCAATGCTCAAGGAAACAGCTAAGTTCTGGAACTCCTTCTTGCACTATGACAAGGCCAGTGATCGTTGGGTGTCTTCTCCATCCTACTCACCTGAACACGGAACCATCACCATCGGAAATACCTTTGACCAATCGCTAGTCTGGCAGCTATTCCACGACTACATGGAAGTCGCTAACCATCTGAATGTCGACCAAGACTTAGTTACAGAGGTCAAGGCTAAATTTGAGAAACTCAAACCACTTCACATCAACAATGAAGGACGCATCAAGGAATGGTACGAAGAGGACAGTCCCCAATTCACCAATGAAGGGATTGAAAATCACCACCGTCACGTTTCCCATCTAGTTGGTCTCTTCCCAGGTACGCTCTTTAGCAAAGATCAAGCTGAATACCTAGAAGCTGCGCGTGCTACCCTCAACCACCGTGGAGATGGTGGTACTGGTTGGTCTAAGGCCAATAAAATCAACCTCTGGGCTCGTCTGCTGGACGGTAACCGTGCCCATCGCTTGCTCGCTGAACAGCTCAAGTATTCAACCCTAGAAAACCTTTGGGATACCCACGCGCCTTTCCAAATCGACGGCAACTTTGGAGCAACTAGTGGGATGGCAGAAATGCTTCTCCAATCTCATACAGGCTATATTGCACCATTACCAGCTCTTCCAGATGCCTGGAAAGACGGTCAGATTTCTGGTTTGGTTGCCCGTGGTAACTTTGAAGTTAGCATGAAGTGGAAAGATAAAAACCTTCAAAGCTTGTCCTTCCTGTCAAATGTCGGTGGAGACTTAGTTGTAGATTATCCAAATATCGAAGCCAGCCAAATCAAGGTCAATGGCAAACCAGTCAAGGCAACGATTCTCAAAAACAATCGCATCCAACTGGCAACACAAAAAGGTGACGTCATTACCTTTGAACACTTCCCTGGTCGTGTAACCAGTCTGACAGCCGTTCGACAAAATGGAGTCACTGCCGAACTCACCTTTAACCAAGTAGAAGGCGCTACCCACTATGTCATCCAAAGACAAGTGAAAGACGAAACTGGCCAAACCTCTGCGACCAGAGAATTTGTAACCAATCAAACTAACTTTATCGACCGATCACTAAATCCTCAACTCGCCTATACTTATACCGTCAAGGCGATGCTGGGCGAAGTTTCCACCCAAGTATCTGAAAAGGTCACTGTAGAAACTCCTAGTGAATTGATGGACGATCGAGATAACCGCATCCAGTACGGAGCTGCCTTTGGAAACTGGGCAGACTCAGAATTATTTGGAGGAACTGAAAAATTTGCTGACCTTTCAAAAGGAGACTACACAGACGAAGACCTCACTGCCACCATTCCTTTCACTGGCGTTGGTATCGAAATCTATGGACTAAAATCGTCCGAACTAGGTCTTGCCACTGCTAAAATTGATGGCAAAGAGGTCGGCGAACTTGATTTCCATACTGCTGGAGCAACTGAAAAAGGTAGTCTCATCGGTCGCTTCACTGGATTGTCTGACGGTCCTCACACATTGACTCTGAGTGTTAAACGTGAGCACAAAGGACGTGGTAGTGAGCGCTCGAAAATTTCATTAGACTACTTCAAGATCCTATCAGGAACAGGCAACACGATTGAAAAAATGGATGATCGTGATTCGCGCATCCAGTATGGCTCCCAGTTTAAGGACTGGTCTGACCCTGAACTCTACGGTGGTACGGAAAAATACGCTGATATCAACAACAGCGACTCTAGTGCAGCTTCAGAAGCTCAGGCAACTATTTCCTTTACTGGTACAGGCATTCGTATCTATGGCTTGAAAACTACCGAGCTAGGTAAAGCACTTGTGACACTGGATGGAAAAGAAATGCCTGCTTTGGACTTCTATACGTCAGGCGCAACTGAAAAGAGGGCCTTTATTGGCGAATTTACAAATCTTACTGACGGTCCGCACACCCTAACATTACAAGTTGACCCAGATTCGCCAGAAGGTCGCAAGAAAATCTCTCTAGACTCCTTTGATATCATCAAAGCCCCTGCTGTTGGTATAGATAGCCCGAGCATCGCGCCTCTTAAGGAAAATGACAAAACCATTTCCTTAACCCTACCAGCTGGAGATTGGGAAGCCATCGCAGTGACCTTCCCAGGTGCCAAAGATCCTCTAGTTTTGCGTAAGGTGGATGAAACGCATCTGGTTACCAGTGGAGATCAGACTATCCTATCAATCCAAGACAATCAAGTTCAAATCCCAATCCCTGACGAAACCGATCGCAAAGCTGGAAATGCCATTGAAGCTTATGCCATTCAAGGAACTACCACAAGTAGTCCTGTCGTAGCTGTCTTTACTAAAAAAGATGAGAAGAAGGTTGATGAGAAGCAACCAACTACAAGCAAGGGGGACGAACCAGCTCCTACTGTAGAGAAACCTGAGTACAATGAAACTATCGGTACTGCGGGGCAAGAGGAACCGCCTACAGTGACAATACCTGAATACACCGAGCCTATCGGGACCGTAGGACAAGAAGAAGCTCCAACAGTTGAAATTCCGGAATACACCAACCCTATCGGAACGGCGGGGCAAGAGGAACCGCCTACAGTGACAATTCCGGAATACACCAACCCTATCGGAACCGCAGGGCAAGAAGATGCGCCTACTGTTGAAAAACCTGAGTACACTGACCCTATCGGAACTAGTGGGGATCAGGCTGCTCCAACCCTTACCCTTCCTGATTATCCAGTTCGAGTCTTAAAAGATAAGGAAACTGGAGTAGAAATCATCGGTGGAGCCAGCGACTTAGAAGGAATTTCTCACGTTTCTAGCCGACGTGTCCTAGCTCAAGAACTCTTTGGCAAGACCTATGATGCTTACGACCTACAGCTTAAAAATCCAACCGATCATAGCTTGCAGCCAAAAGGCTCTGTCTTGGTTCGCTTGCCTATTTCAGCTAGCGTAGAAAATATCTACTACATCACTCCGACCAAGGAGTTGCAATCCCTTGATTTCACCGTTCGAGACGGAAAGGTAGAATTCATCACTAATCATTTCAGTACCTATGCTGTCGTCTATCAAGCAACTGGAACAAGCTCTAACACTGAGGAAAAACCAAGTACTTCAGATGCAGAAACCTTGACACACGAGGCTGAACAACTTTCAGCTAGTCCGAACCTTGCTAAAGCTGGAAATCATTCTCCTAAAGAAGAACTTCCAGCAACAGGAGAAGCATCCAACCCACTCCTCTTCTTAGCAGGCCTTAGCCTAGCCCTTACAGCCACTTTTATGTTAAATGGAAGAAAGGATGAATCCAACTAACGTTTAATATCACAAAAACAGGACGAAGAACAACTTCATCCTGTTTTATTTTGTAATCAAAGATTATTATTACAGCAGGTATAAAAAGGCTAGGGTCAAGAGACTTGCTAGAAGCCCAACTCCCCAAAAGAAGAAGTCAACCTTCCACTCGCTCCAAGGATTGCCCTTGCCTGAGAATCCTCCAAGTTCAAAATGGTGGTGGACAGGCGTCATACGGAAAATACGCTTCCCACCACTAAGTTTGAAGTAGGTAACCTGCATCATAACAGAGCTTGTCTCAAAGACATAAATAATCCCAATTAGTAAAAGGGTCCATTCTTGGTGGAGAGCCATAGAGATTGCTGCCAGCATCCCACCTAGAGCCAAACTTCCCACATCTCCCATGAAGACCTTGGCAGGCTTGTGGTTAAAGACGAAGAAACCTAGCAAACCACCAATCATGGCAAGAATCACAAGAAGAATATCCAGTTGATTTTGCATATAAGCAATCACACCGTAGGCCGATAAACTAATCACTACGGAAATACTTGCTAAGCCGTCAATCCCGTCAGTCAGATTCACCGCATTTGAAAAGCCAACTAGCCAGAAAAGGGCAAAGAAGATATAGAAAATACCCAGATGAACTTGGTAGCCAAAAACTGAAAGCATATCGCCACCACGCTCATAAAAGAGGTAGAAGATCACTCCTCCAAGGAGCTGGAGAGCAAGCTTTTGCTTAGGATTCAAACCTTCGTTGATCTTACGAAAGACCTTGAGAAAATCATCCAGAAAACCTACCAAACCATACAAAACCAAGATAAACAAAATCATGCCTACATTGTTGGTCAATTGTTGGGTAAAGAGAGCGACAAGGAAGCTCACAACAACTGCAACGATCAGGAAGACAAGACCTCCCATGGTTGGAGTTCCAGCTTTAGCTTGGTGTTGCTTGACATCCTCGTGCATCTGCTGACCTGTAATCTGTGCTTTTCTATAAAATCGGATAAAGGCTGGAATACCTATCAAGGTCAATAGAAAGGCTAGAACTCCAGCACTAATGGAACTAATCATCTTAATCTCCTAAAGTTATTTTCATTTTTTTAATGTCTTTGAGGGCTGTATTGGCACGGACACTTTGTTTCTTGACCGTTTTGCCACTACCTTCCCACTCGACTTCTATATTCAGCCATTTGGCAAATGTTTGCACATTTTCATCTGTCCAGCCATACATATCAGGCATTTCTTCGACCTTATCTGACAGGATCAAGATTTGCTGATTGGCTTCCAAATTATCTCCTTCAGAAACCGAGAGTTCCTTGATCTTGGTTCCTGTTCCGATAACGATTGGTTGGACAAGATTGCGGCGCAATTCCTCTGCTAGGTCACCCGGAGTAAAGTCCTTGGTAGCTGGCATAGCATAGCTTGTCGTCTTGCTGACCTGATCCAAGCTCTTAGCAGTTGACTGAAGATTGAGGGATTCTTTCATAGCAGAAGCTCGCTCAAGGATTGGGTTGGCAAACTCCCCAAGCTGAACACCTGAATAATGCTCTGGCTGTTGCACCGTTACATAGAGGATAAAGTCAGGATTTTCTGCAGGATGCATCGACACAACAGAGAAGATATAGTTGGTTTCACCTGTAAGGTAACCTCCATTCTTCTCATCGGCAATCTGAGCAGTCCCTGATTTCAGGGCAACATTCTGACCTGGAACATTGACAGTTGCTTTTCCTGTGCTATGGTTGTACATGATACCGTAGACAGGATCTGTTCCAACCATGACCATGTGGTCTCGAGTAGAGGATGCTGCCGCTTTTGACACAGGATTTCCGACGATTTCCTTTTGAGACTTACGGACAGACTGATCATTTGGATTATAGAGGGCACTGATAAATTTCGGCTCCAACATAACCCCATCATTGGCAATGGCCGTAAAAGCACGAAGCATCTGGGTCTGGGTAACAGAGATCCCTTGTCCAAATGAGCTCATGGCAATATTGACAATGTTATCAGCAGGTAATTGACCTGTGTACTCATCTGTCAAACCAAAACGGGTCGGTACCCCAAACTTGAAACGGTTGAGGTAGTCCAGCCACGTTGCATCTCCCATCTTTTGCTCAAGCAAGGTCATCCCGATATTACTTGAGTGGGCAAAACCTTGGGAGAAGGTCATGGTGCCACCACTCGTCAATCCTTCATTGACGTCCCAGTCTCGAATGGTCGCATCCGCTATTTTCAATTCACTGCTGTTAAAGTATTCGCCACCAGGGAAGGTATTGTTATCAATGGCTGAGGCCAACATCATCACCTTCATGGTCGATCCTGGCTCATAGTTACTTTGATAGAGGATATCACGCCAGACAAAGTCTTTTGTGATGCCATCCTTGGTATCTGCATTGAAGGTTGGCCGTTGAGTCGTAGCCAGGATTTCCCCTGTTTTAGCGCTGACCAAGGTAGCTGTCATATACTTGCCTTTTACCTTTTCCTGAAAGGCATCCATCTGCGTTTCCATAAAGGATTGCAAGGGACTAGAAAGGGTTGTGTACACATCCTTTCCATCTACCGTTTGTTGGGAAGCCTGATCTGTACCCGGAACAATATTTCCCAGACGATCCTTCTCATAGGTGATGATCCCATCTGTACCCGCCAGAATGTTATTTAAAGAACTCTCCAATCCAGATGTCCCAATCAAACGTTTGGTGCCATCCTCATTTTCATGGAGTTGCGCTAAACCGATAAAGGAAGAAGCAAACTGTCCATTGGGATAACTACGGTTAGGGCTAGTTGTAAAGTCCACTCCCTCAACGCCAGCAGTTTTGAGGTCATTTTTAATAGCCATCATATTGGCATAGGTGATCCCATTTCCCTTGGCTCCAAAAGATACCTGTTTTAGATCTGGTTGAGAAAGCTGTTCTTTGACATAAGACTCTTCCATATCCAGATACTTATGGAAAATTTCAGCTACCTTATTAAATTGAGAATCCTCTACATAGAGGATTTTACCTGTTGCTGACTTGTAGTTCTTGTCAATAACGGCATATATATTATAAGAAGTCGCATCCTCAGCAATAGGTGTCCCATTTCGATCATAGATGGTTCCCCGTTTTGCAGGAATCGTCTTGGTTGTTTGGTGAACCTTTTTGGCCTCTTGAACCAAATCCTTACCAAATTTACTACCCGTTCCGATAATGACCGCAAAGTTGACCAAAAAGACAGCGAAGAGTATGACAGCCAATAAACTCAGGCTTTTCCCTACTCTTCGACGATTTTCTTCTGGAGACTTACGGTTACGAACGGCATAACGGATGATTTTTTCTTTCCACTGTTTCATTTCTTACTCCGCTGCTCGGATATTTTCGTTATTCAACTGCAAATCCTTGGAGTTTGCAATCTCTTTCAAACGTTCTGAACGAATCAATTCATTGACCTCTTGCTTGGCATCGTCTAGCTCTGTTTTCTTTTCTTCGATTTGAGCATTGACCTTGGTCAATTCATTCTGAACTTGTAATAGCTTGGTCTGCATAAACACAACACTAATTGCCAGGATAATCATTGTTGCAGCAATCGAAACATAGAAGGCCTTTTCCACACCTGAAAAACCTTTAAACTTCGTTTGCAATAACTGGCTTGTTTTTTCGATTCTTTCTGCCATGTTTTTCCTCTTACTTGTGAATTTTTCTAGCCACGCGCAACTTGGCTGAATGCGAACGATTGTTGGCTTCTAGCTCTTCGGCACTTGGCAAGATTGGCTTGCGGGATACCAATTCCATCTTAGGCTTAAGGTCATCTGGAATGAAGGGCAAGCCTTTGGGAACTTCCACTGTTGAAGCCTCTTTGAATAACTGCTTGGTCAAGCGGTCTTCCAGCGAATGGAAGGTAATGACCGATATTCTACCATCCAGAGCCAGCATGTCCATGGCCTGCTGGATAGATTCATCTGCCGCACCCAGCTCATCATTGACTTCGATTCGGATAGCCTGGAAAATCTGCTTGGCAGGGTGTCCCTTTTTCTTGAGCTCCTTGGCAGGCTTGGCCGACTTGATAATCTCTGCCAACTCCGTCGTTGTCTCAATTGGTTTCACCTCACGCGCTTGCTCAATCTTGCGGGCAATCTGTTTGGAAAACTTATCCTCACCATACTTGAAAAAAATCCGGACCAAGTCATGATAGTCATAACGATTGACAACTTCATAGGCCGTCAGACTAGCTTCCTGATTCATCCGCATATCCAGTGGTGCATCTTTTTTATAAGAAAAACCACGCTCACGCTGATCTAGCTGAGGACTGGACACTCCCAAGTCATAACAAATTCCATCAATTTCCTGGACACCAGCCTCTTGTAAACGTGCCTGCAAATGACGGAAGTTATCCTTGATAAAGGTTACCATCCCCTTTTCGATATAGGGTGCCAACCGTTTTTGCGCATTGTCAATGGCATTCTGGTCCTGGTCAAAGGCATAGAGATGGCCTTTTTCACTCAATTTACTTAATAAATATTCGCTGTGGCCTGCTCCGCCCAAAGTCGCATCAACGTAGATACCGTCAGGTTTTACGTCAAGCATATCAATCGTTTCATGAAGCAAGACCGTTACATGATGAAATTCTTTTGTCATATCCTATCTATTTTACCACAAATCTGACAAGCTTGCACTTGTCAGACAAGGCTAGAGACCTTCGAAAAAAATTCTCAAAAATATGTCATATATACTTGACACCTCACCTCCAAAAGAATATAATATGGTCAAATATATGCGACATATCAGAAAGGAGACCCTATGAATCGTGTCAAAGAATTCCGTAAGGAACTGGGCATTTCCCAGCTCGAGCTCGCCAAAGATATCGGTGTCTCGAGACAGACCATCAACATGATTGAAAACGACAAGTACAATCCAACCCTGGAACTCTGTCTCAACCTCGCCCGCAGCCTCCAAACTGACCTCAACAGTCTCTTTTGGGAAGACGATTTTTAAAAAAGGAGCAAACTCATGAAAAAAGAAACTCTCACTGAAAAACTGATCAAACGCACATACGGCATTTCTGGCCCCCTTGACGAACACAAACGGCGCGAGGCCGATCGTATCGGGAATCAGGTCTTTATCGTTCTTTTTTATCTCATGATATTTGGCAACCTCATCCCCTTTGTCCTTGCTTATAAATACCCACAAATTGTCGCTATCGGCTATCCTCTCGTGGTGTTTGGCATTTCGATGATGGCTGCCCTCTATGTGGTCTCTCAAACCAAGAAAACGGGCATCACAGCTATTGACCCCGAAATGCTGAGCCAAAAAGAAAGCAAACAGCTACATTTTCCTGGTCTAAAAGCCGGCCTGATCTATGGCATAGCGATATTTTTTATAATGCCACTCATCGATACCCTAACCAGTGAAAATCCAAATTTCATCAGTTCTCTTATGAATTCAAAACATATTTTAAAAACTATACTGGGAGCGTTCTTTTTTGGACTGATGATGCAAATTGTTGTCTCTCTTCGCATTCAAAAAGCAAAGAAAGACCAAGAAGACGACTAGGAGGTGCCTTATGAAATCACTAGCAAGATTACTGATCAGTCATGTTTTTATCAGTATTTTCCTCACCATCGCCCTTGTTTCAGGAGCGATATCTCATACAGTTTTAATACTCTTACTCCTCTTTCTTCCTGCGCTCAATAAAGGACTGGAAAAAATCCAATCAAAACGGATACCTAGCCTCAACGCCGCCCTCTTCTTTCTCCTCATATCCTTGCCACAGCTTTTAACCAACCCCACCCAATGGAAATTACCAATATTCCTAGTCGTAACCATCATTTCAAGTTTGGTCTACTTCTATAACTTTTATCAAGTAGTGAAAGAAGTAGATCAAAAACAGTTGATTTAGGAGATTACTCCCATGAAAAAAGAAGATTTCACCACTCGCTTACTCAAACTATTCTTTCACATACAAGGCCCCTTTGATGAATGCCGCCAAGAGATAATCTACAGGGCAGGTGCCCGTGCCTTGATCCAAATCGTTTACTCCTCTCTCCTACTCTTCCTGTTCTATCTCCTATTTGGACGCTTCATAGAGTTGGTGCGAGATGCCATGCCCTACCTCTATTTTGGACTTATCTTCGTCCTCTCATCTAGGGCGAGACTAGCAGTTCGCGACTTACATTTGGACAAGGATGACCCGTCCGAAATCCATCATAAAAGCTACAGCAAAAGCCAAATCAACCTTCGTAGTTGGGGTGTATTTTTCGGTATTCTAATTGGTTTATTTACTTTGCTATGTTTCCATAAACTCTATGTCCAACAAATTCCTCTTTCTATTTTTTTAGAAAAACTTTTTCAAACAGATATCCTCATCCCTTTACTGGTATTTGGTTTGAGTATTGCTGCTATCTTTGGAACGATGGTTAATGCATTTCTATCACTACAGGAGGAAAAAACTCCTAACAATCGCAATCCTAAGGAGAAAATAAATCAATGACCTCATTATACGATTTCTCAGTCTTGAACCAAGATGATCAAGAAACATCACTTAAAAGCTATCGTGGCAAAGTTCTCTTGATTGTCAACACTGCTACCGGATGTGGCTTAACCCCCCAGTATCAGAGACTTCAAGAACTCTATGAGCACTATCAAGATCAGGGCTTCGAAATATTAGATTTCCCTTGCAATCAGTTCATGGGACAAGCACCCGGCAGCGCTGAGGAAATCAATAGCTTCTGTAGCCTACACTATCAGACAACTTTTCCTCGTTTTGCAAAGGTCAAGGTCAACGGCAAGGAGGCAGATCCTCTTTATGTTTGGCTAAAAGACCAGAAGTCTGGCCCGCTAGGAAAACGAATCGAATGGAATTTTGCTAAGTTTCTCATTGGCCGAGATGGGCAAGTCCTTGAGCGCTTCTCTTCCAAAACAGACCCCAAAACCATCCAAGAGTTTATTCAAAAATTACTCTGATTTCTTTTTAAAACGCATCCTTTCATTTAGTTTGAGTCCTGAAAGGATGCGTTTTTTCTTTAAAAAGTAACTGATTTTCTTTAATTTATATTTATTTTTTGCTTTTTTGCTATTGCAATTCTTTCATTAATTTAGTATATTTGTTATATTAAAAGTTTTCAGTCATTTTAAGGGAGAAATGACCTTTTAAATTTTTTTATCTTAAAATGAAAGCGCTTTATAAACAGGAGGTAAGGTGGCTTACAAATTATCAGAGAGTTTTTTTCATTAAATCAAGTTGTAACCAAGTCAGACTTGGGCTCGGGCAGTAGCTGACTGCCTTTCTAAAAACTAGGAGTATATTATGAATCGATACCTTTTTGAAAAAGGGCAAACTTTTAGCATTCGGAAGTTGACTGTAGGTGTGGCCTCTGTTATCGTCGGACTGGCATTTTTTGCTTCTGGAACTGTGCGTGCAGACGAAACGTCTCCTACCACGACATCCAATTTAAATCAGCAAATGAAACAAGTAGCAGATATAGAAGAGACCAAGGTTGAACCAGTTAAAGAAGAAGGCCGTGTAGAAGCTGAAAAACAAGAAACACCTGTTGCCGATACCAACAGTGCTGACTTGCTCCCTGAAGACATTCAGGACCGTGCCTATCCAGACACACCTGTCAAAGAACTCGATACAACTACTATCGTTGACCAGAAAGCTAGTCCAAAAGTAGAAACTAAGAGCATTCTAAAGGACAAGGAAGAAGCTCCAAAAGAAGCTGAGAACGGAAACCGTGCCATCATTAACGGTGGACAAGACCTCAAACACATCAACTACGAGGGACAACCTGCTACTGCTGCTACTATGGTTTACAGCACTTACAATGCAGGGGAGCAACGCTACCTCGTTTCAGGCTCAGGTATCTTCGTAGCACCTAACCTGATCCTTACCGTTGCTCATAACTTCTTAGAGGCCAATAAAGAAACTGGCGAGGGTCACATTCGTGGTGGAAAATCTGCCCAGTTCTACTATAACGTTGGTTCAAACAGCGAAAAGAAAAACTCACTGCCATCTTCTGGAACTACGGTTTTATTCAGAGAAAAGGATATCCATTTCTGGAACAAGAAAGAGTTTGGAAAAGGCTATAAGAACGACCTTGCTCTTGTAGAAGCTCCTATTCCTCTTCCGATTGCTAGTCCAAACAAAGCAGCAACCTTTGCGCCTTTAGCGGAGCACAAGACGCATCAGCCGGGAGAAGCCATCAGTACGATTGGCTATCCAACTGACTCGAGCTCAAAAGAACTGAAACAACCTATCCTAGCTGGTCAGCTTTACAAGGCAGATGGGACCATCCGATCTGTTGAGTCCTACGATGATAAGGGAACGACTGGTATCACCTACAAAACCACTTCTGTATCTGGTTTGTCTGGTGGAGGGATTGTCGATAGCCAAGGAAAAGTTCTGGGTGTTCACCAACACGGAACCGTTGACAATGGTGTCGCTGAAAAGGATCGCTTTGGTGGCGGACTCGTCCTTTCACCTGAACAACTGAAATGGGTTAAGGACATGATTGCCAAGTATGGTGTGAAAGGCTGGTACCAAGGAGATAACGGAAATCGTTACTATTTTACTGATGAGGGGCGTATGCTTCGGAATGAGAAAGCTGTTATTGGAAGCAACGAATATTCCTTCAACCAAGATGGGATTGCTACCTTGACCAAGGGAGTTGAATACGGTCGTGTGGTTATTCAACACGAAGACGAAGAAGGAAATCCTGTCAAAGATAATGATACCTTCATCGAACAGACAGCTGTTGATTCTCCATTTGACTACAATTTCAAAAAAGAAATCGAGAAAACGGACTTCTATCAGAAGAATAAAGACAAATACGAAATTGTATCCATTGATGGCGTAGCAGTCAATAAACAGCTAAAAGATACTTGGGCTGAAGAGCACAATGTTGTCAGCAAAGCGCCTGCAGGTACCCGTGTCATCAAGGTGGTCTATAAAGTCAACAAAGGCTCTTTCAAAGTTTACTACCGTCAAAAAGGAACCACTACTGAACTAGCTGAGGCGACAGTTGATAACAATGACGGCCAAGAGTATGAGGTTTCCTTTGTCAACACCTTCCATGCAAAAGACATTACTGGCTACCGTCCAGTTAAGGCTAGCTTGGAAGCAAGGATCCAGCAAAAAGGGGTGAATGAGGTCGTCTTTGAATACGAACCAGTCGCTGATACAGCTAATCCAACGACTCCGACTCCACCAGTGGCTCATCCAGAAGATAAGGAAACCGAGATTGGCAATCATGGACCTCTTCCAAGCAAGGCTCAACTCGATTACCACAAGGAAGAATTGGCAGCCTTCATCCACTACGGAATGAACACCTATACCAATTCTGAATGGGGAAATGGGAAAGAAGACCCTCGATACTTCAATCCAACCAATTTGGATACTGACCAGTGGATCCGCACCCTGAAGGAAACGGGCTTCAAACGAACCATTATGGTGGTTAAACACCACGACGGTTTCGTTGCTTACCCATCTAAGTATACGGATCATACCGTAGCTGCCAGCCCATGGAAAGATGGTAAGGGTGACCTTCTCGAAGAAGTTTCCAAGTCTGCTAGCAAGTACGACATGAATATGGGTGTTTACCTATCACCATGGGATGCCAACCATCCTAAATACCATGTTGCAACCGAAAAAGAATACAACGAATACTATCTCAACCAACTGAAAGAAATCCTTGGAAATCCGAAATACGGAAATAAAGGGAAATTCATCGAAGTTTGGATGGACGGTGCGCGTGGTAGCGGTGCCCAAAAAGTAACCTATACCTTTGATGAATGGTTCAAATATATCAAAGAAGCTGAAGGTGATATCGCCATCTTCTCTGCTCAACCGACAAGCGTTCGCTGGATCGGAAATGAACGTGGTATTGCAGGCGACCCTGTTTGGCATAAAGTCAAAAGGGCCAACATCACAGATGATGTAAAAAATGAATACCTCAACCACGGCGACCCTGACGGTGATATGTACTCTGTAGGGGAAGCTGACGTTTCGATCCGTTCAGGCTGGTTCTACCATGACAATCAACAGCCGAAATCACTCAAAGAGTTGATGGATATCTACTTCAAGTCTGTTGGTCGTGGAACCCCACTCCTTCTCAACATTCCACCAAATAAAGAAGGAAAATTCGCCGATGCGGATGTGGCTCGCTTGAAGGAATTCAAAGCAACCCTAGACCAAATGTATGCGACTGACTTTGCCAAAGGTGCCACTGTAACAGCAAGTTCTACTCGTCAGAACCACCTCTACAAAGAAAGTCATCTTACAGACGGTAAAGATGATACTAGTTGGGCGCTCTCAAATGATGCCACAACTGGTAGTTTCACAGTCGATTTAGGACAAAAGAGACGCTTTGACGTTGTCGAACTCAAAGAAGACATCGCCAAAGGTCAACGTATCTCTGGTTTCAAGATTGAAGTCGAAATCAACGGACGTTGGGTGACATACGGCGAAGGTTCAACTGTTGGTTACCGTCGCTTGATTCAAGGTAAACCTGTAGAAGCACAAAAAATCCGTGTAACTATCACTGGTGCTCAAGCAACTCCAATCTTGAACAACTTCTCTGTCTACAAAACGCCAAGTAGTATCGAAAAGACAGACGGCTACCCTCTTGGACTTGAATACCACTCAAACACAACGGCAGATACAGCCGGAACAACTTGGTACAATGAATCTGAAGGTGTTCGTGGCACTTCTATGTGGACCAATCAAAAAGATGCCAAAGTCAGCTATACCTTCACAGGAACCAAGGCCTATGTCGTCTCTACGGTCGATCCAGGTCATGGAGAAATGTCCGTCTACGTTGATGGTCAAAAAGTTGCGGATGTGCAAACTAAGAACGCTAGCCGTAAACGTAGCCAAAAAGTCTTTGAGACAGGCGATTTAGCCCCAGGCCAACACACTATTACTCTTGTAAACAAAACAGGTGAACCAATTGCTACAGAAGGGATCTACACCCTAAACAATGATAGTAAGGGAATGTTTGAACTCGAGTCTACTAACTACGAAGTCGAAAAAGGAAAACCAGTCACTGTTAAAATTAAACGTGTTGGTGGAAGCAAGGGAACTGCTACTGTTCGCTTCATCACAGAACCTGGAACTGGGGTTCACGGTAAAGTTTACCAAGATACAACTCAAGATGTGACTTTTGAAGATGGAGAAACAGAAAAGACTGTGACCATCCCAACGATTGACTTTACAGAACAAGCCGACTCTATCTTTGACTTTAAAGCCAAGCTCACTTCTGTTTCTGATGGTGCCTTGCTCGGTTTTGCTACCGATGCAACCATCCAAGTAATGAAAGCCGAATTGCTAATCAAGGATCAAACAAGCTATGATGACCAAGCTAGTCAGTTGGATTACAGTCCTGGCTGGAACCATGAAACCAATTCCGCAGATAAATACCAAAAGACGGAGTCTTGGGCTTCCTTTGGCCGCTTAACTGATGAACAAAAGAAAAAGACAACCGTAACAGCTTACTTCTACGGTACTGGACTTGATATCAAGGGCTATGTTGATCCAAATCATGGTATCTACAAAGTCTTTCTAGATGGCAAAGAAGTTCCTTATCAAGAGGGCATGGGAAATGCTTCGACTATTGATGGTAAGAAATACTTTAGCGGTCACGCTGCCCAACGCCAAGGCAATCAAACTCTGGTTAGCCTAAAAGGTCTGGACGAAAACTTGCACGCAGTCACCCTTCAACTCGATCCTGATCGAAACGATTTGTCTCGAAATATCGGTATCCAGGTAGACCAATTCATCACTCGTGGCGAAGGTAGCGAACTCTACAGTAAGGCAGATATCATCCAGTCTATCTCTAAATGGAAAGATGATCTGTCCAACTTTGATCCAGCAGGTTTGAAAAATACAGCTACTGCACGCCAAGCTTTCCAAGCAAATCTAGAAAAATTGAGAAACCAACTCAGTGCTGAAGCAGTGGATGTTCAAGAAGTCATGTTGACAGTCAGTGCCTTACAAGATATCCTGTCCAAGAACGAGAACTATCAAAGAGGCCAAGAGGAGCCTAGTCCAGAGCAACCGGAACAGCCAGAAGAACCTTCTAAACCTGAGCAACCAGCTGAACCAAAACAACCGGAAATTGAATATGATAAAGCCATGGCTAGCTTGACTGAAGCTATCGAGAAAAAAGTAGCTGAGCTTGGATCCAACAAGGAAGCTAAGAAGAAATTGTTAGAAATTGCTGACCAAGCCATTGCTGCCATCCAAGAAGCTAAAACTCAGGAAGCAGTCAACAAAGCACTTGAAACTGCTCTCGAACAAATCAGCAAGCTCGAAGCAGCTCAGCCTGAAAAACCTGCTCAACCTGAAAAGCCAGCTCAACCTAAGAAACCTGCTGAGCCTGAAAAACCGGCTCAGCCTGAAAATCCGACTCAACCTGAAAAACCGGCTCAGCCTGAGAAACCTGCTCAACCTGAGAAACCAGCTCAGCCTGAAAAACCAACTCAACCGGAAACTCCGGCTCAGCCTGAAAAGCCAGCGCAACCGGAAAAACCAACTCAACCTGAGAATCCAGTTCAACCTGAAAAACCTGCTCAACCGGAAACTCCGGCTCAGCCTGAAAAGCCAGCGCAACCGGAACAACCAACTCAACCTGAGAATCCAGTTCAACCTGAAAAACCGGCGCAACCGGAAACTCCGGCTCAACCTGAAAAACCAGCGCAACCTGAAAAACCAGCGCAACCGGAACAACCTGCCGAGCCTGAAAAGCCAGCTCAGCCTGAAAATCCGACTCAACCTGAGAAACCGGCGCAACCGGAAAAACCGGCGCAACCTGAGAAACCAGCGCAACCGGAAAAACCTGCTCAACCTGAGAAACCGACTCAACCGGAAACTCCAGCTCAACCAGAAAAACCAATTACTTCTTCAAGTCCTGAGGAAGGGGTTAAAGACCTTGTCTTTACACTTCCAAGTTTGGAAATCGTCAATAAGATCGTACCGTTCAAGACGATTCGTCGCGAAAATGCCCAATTAGATAAAGGAAAAGAGCAAGTCCTATCAGAAGGCAAGGACGGTCTCCTAGTCGAGTATGTTGAAGTGGACGGTGACAATCGCAAGGTTCTCCAAACAGAAGCAACTCCAGCTCAAGATCGAGTGATTGAGGTAGGTAGCAAACAAAGCTCAGTTGGAACAGAAGCGCCACCGGTTGTGACCCTTCCTGAGTATGTTCTACCAAGAGAGACTGAAAAACCTGCTTCAGCCGTAACAGATCATTCATCAGCAAAAGATGAAAAAGCTCCTGTTACAGCTACAATCAAACAAGACAAGGAAAGACTACTCCCTGCAACTGGGGAACAAGAAGCAACTGCCTTCCTCTTCTTGGCAGCTATTACTTCTATCTTGTCTCTCCTTATCTTCCAAAAGAATTTCAAAGACTAAAAGAAATCTTTGATTGATTCTTTTCCATTATTTCAGTTCCCCCGCAGAGAAGACCATCTGGTCTTCTCTTTTTCTATCTCTAGAAAATAAAAAACATCCATAAATTTATATGGATATTTTAGTATAAAATTCTAAAATAAGGTTATCATTGAGGATAGGTATTTTCAAAGTCAACTACGATTTCAAGCAAACGGTCATCTAAAAAAGTCAAAGCTTCTTGTCTAATGTCTTCAGGAATGCCATAGTAAGCTTCGGCAATCCCTCCGCAGATAGCAGCGATAGTATCGCTATCTCCTCCGATGGAAATCGCATTTCGGATAGCATCCTCGAAATTTTCAGACTCAAAGAAGGCCTCTAAGGCCTGGGGAACAGAGCCCTGACAAGTCACATCAAAAGTGTAATCCTCTCTGATGTCGTCCAGAGTAAAGTTCATAGGATAGTAATTCTTATCAATATGGTCCCTGATTTCATCCATACTAGCACCATTTCGTGCCAAGAAAATTGCTACAGCCGTCGCTTCAGCTCCCTTTATGCCCTCAGGATGATTATGAGTCACTGCTGTAACCGCTTGTGACAAAGCCTTGGCTTGCTCTATACTTTCTGCCGCAAAACCGACAGCACTAATGCGCATAGCGGCGCCATTACCATAACTACCATAGGATTGAGGATCATCAGAAAAAATCCAATAGAAAAAGTGACCTCCATAACCACAATCGGGATAATGACGGCCGACTTCCTGCATGTACTGGACAGCATTTTTTGACAGTTGACTCCAGTCTTCCTGACTAGCCAACAGTGCCTTAGCAACTGCTAAACTCATTACACTATCGTCAGTCGGTGAACAATCCGAGGTAAACAAGTCAAAATTTTTACTCTTATGATTGTTCCACTCGAATCGAGAACCAACAATATCTCCAATAACCGCTCCTAGCATGATTTACCTCCTGCAACATTCTCTACTCTTATGAAAATAGAGTCCATTAAATCCTTTTGAAATTTACTTTATTATAGCATGCTTAGACATTTTTCAGGGACTTGGACAGGCTCTATGCTTGCAGTCCCATATAGGCATAGGTTCGATTTCTAGGAGACTCTTTTTCCGTCACCACCCTAAAATAAAAGCGATGCTCCCGCCCATCCTTGGCGTTTTCCTTGTTTAAAACAAAGTAGTTCTTCTGATTCATCGCCATAGTGCGTAGGATGTCATCGATCAAAAAAGTCAGTGGTACATTCATAGCAGAGTATTTTTGAAAATCCTCTTCAAAGCGGATATAACTATCTGAAAAATAATCCATCTGCAGTTTGTTTTCATATAACTCTTTTCTAGTCATACACTCCCTCCTCCCACAGTCGAATTTCGAGAACATCTGCTACCTCTACCAGCCTATAACCCTCATTGGTCCTAATAGATAGAGTTTGAGGTGATAATTCGCTTACCTCTCCGATGATCGTGGTTTTCTGCTTCTTTTCCTTGACCACAAAGCATCCCCTCAATTGCCCAACATAAAGCTGCGAAAGCAAGAGTAACTTCTCAACGGGATTCAAACTCGTCGAAAAAGCAACCCGATTTCTTTCTTCACCGAGTGAACTAGTATGCTCTGAGAGGAAAAAGCCCATCCACTTCTGCATCCCTGGATCTTGATAGTCACGCGCAGATTGAAAGGGTAAATAAGAACGATCAATCATTTTAGTCCATCTAATCCTCCAGCAGAATGCCCCCCAATCAGCTTGCTTCTGGCAAGACTCCTAGAGGCTTCTTCCAGTGCGTTGGCCTTTAAGAGGGAGGTAAAACCAAATTGTTCCCGAATGGCATCAATAGCCGTCTGGAGCCTTTCTTCTTTTTCTAACTTGTCAACATCATCAAAGAGGGAGATCAAGCCAAAGGACTCGTCCACAAATCCCGAATAGTTGACTCCGACACTTCTGACCGCTCCAGAAGTGTATTTATTATGAAATAGCTTCAAAACATGGTCTGTTAAGATAGCTGTATTATTAGTCGGTTCGACCTTCATTTGTGTGTGAATAGACGACCTGACCTCCTGTTTAGAGAAACCAACATAGATAGAGACAAGGGTTGTTTTCTTGCCAGCCCTTCTCAGTCTAATAGCCACCTGCTCCGCCATTTCTCGGAGAATAATTTCAATATCCCGTAGCTTTACGTAGTCTCTCGGCAAGATTTGAGAATTTCCTAATCCTTTGGACTTGGCTTTATAGGGCCTGTGAACATTGCTCTCATCAATCCCGTTAGCATGAAACCACAAACGCAGGCCAGCCTGACCAAGTGTTTTCTGTAGCTGGTCTGGATTACTGGTGGCCAATTCTCTGATGGAAAAAATCCCCAGAGCATGCAAGCGTTTCTCCATCCGCCTGCCAATCCCCCAAAAGTCCGTCATCTTGGGAATGGCCCAAACCTTCTCTTCCACATCCTGGTAAGACCAGTTGGCCCTCATGGTCGGAGTGTGCTTGGCCTCATTATCCAGAGCCAACTTGCCCAGTAAGGGATTGGCATTGGACATACCCACTGTAGAGTAGATCCCTGTCTGCCTCCAAATATCCCTCTGGATGCGAGCAGAAAGCAGATCCAGCTTGTCTTTGCGAGAGAGACTCTTGTCTGGGATAAAATAGTTGAGCGAACTAGTCAGATCAATAAAGCCCTCATCGATAGAGTAGGGATAAATATCATCTGGACTACCATAGTTTTGAAAGATTCGCTGGATTTCCATATTGACCGCTATGTATTCATCCATCCTAGGTGGCACAACCAAAGTCACTTGAGCCCAATCTTCGATGTAACGAACATAGTCTAAGTCAGTAGGCAAGCCTTGCTTTCGAGCATTGTAATAAGAAAATTTGCGTGTTTTGATATCAAAAGGCAGATCATAGGCCCTGCCAACATTGGACTTGCCAAAAATCTTCTTAAACATGGGAGAGGAAGCTAGGATAAGGCCGGTAGAATTATCCGCGCGACTCATGACACAAAGCGAGGTCTTCAGCGGATGCAAGCCTCTTTTCACACACTCAACACTAGCATAAAAAGATTTCATATCGACAAAGGCAATGTCACTTTTGGGCTCTCTGGAATAATCAAAGTAGCCCATAGGCTAACCCTCCATCGGCACAAAGTTCCCAACGATAATCCCTACAATCCGAGGATCTTCCTCATAGGAGATGAAAATATCCTTGTATTTGGGATTGATAGAGACCAGACGCAAGCCATCTTCCTCCCGATAAACCCGTTTAATATAGGTCTGGTTGTTGCAAACCACTGCATAAACTGCCCCATCATAGTCAAATCCTGTTTCCCGAATCAGAGCCACCGAACCATTTTGATATTTAGGTTCCATAGAGTCCCCAGATACCCAAGATGCAAAATCATGGGCTAACTCCTCGTTAAAGTAAACCGTATCAAAATTCTGGTCATCATAGACCGAAGCCCCAATCCCTGCTGACATACGTTCATAGACACGGTACTCGTAGAGGCGCTCTGGCATGGTCGCCACCTTCTGTGTTTGTTCCTCTTGAGCCAGGTTGCGAGCATAGAGCACAACCTTGTCCTTCCCTTGCTTGGAGAGACTATTGTAGAGACGAACAATCTCGATCTGAGTGAAATATCCCTTTGCCACCTTTAAAATATTTTCTAGCTGGGTAACCTTCTCCTTGGATGGTTCCTTAATTCCACGTTCCCAAGCCGAGTAAGCCTGAAAACTAATCCCTAATTCCTCTGCAATTTCCTTCTGTGTCAATTTTAACTCTTTTCTCCGAGCCTTGAGTTTTTCTGGCTGATACATACTTCACCTCCTAGTGTGATGCTTTATTGAGAATGTCTCCCTTAGAAAGATTAATTGATGATTGAGCTTACATCTCTAAAACTCAACCAATTCGGTTTAGTTTTATTATATAAAAAAAGTGGACGATTGTCCACTGGGAAAATCAAATTTTAACAGACACAACTGGAGGTTCTGAACAAAAAACTGGACTAGACCTAGCGACTCCTACTCTAATTTTTGCAACAGCTTTACAACTTGACGATTTTCAATCTTCACATAGTATACACCACTATCACTGACAAGCTTATCCTCTTTATATTTAGCAATTTTGACAGCATAAAGACCGCGTGGTAGGGGTTGGTTGGCAAAAAATTCCTTCATGAGCGCTTCAAGCTCTTTTAGATAGTCATCATACAAGAGATCTCTTTTTTCCTTCGGAACGAAATACTGAAATTCAAATGTTGGTATAAAAATCTCTTTTTGGAAAAGATATTGAGCATCCATGGGATACATTCCTTGCAGAGCTTGGCCCTTGCTTTGATTTTCCTCTAATATTTCATTATAAAGATAGATATTATCAGATTGGTTATTAAATTCAAAACCAATACCTTGATACTTCAAATCAGGAAGTTTAGGATCTTTGATTGAACTGTCCAGTGTTTTTAAAAACTCGCTGGTGCCTGGACTAACCTCAATCCCTAAATAGGCTAATTCTGGGAAAACATTATAAATTTTTTTACCATTTTTGTAATCAACCTCTGCATCTGTATTTCTATATGTTTTAATTTTCGAAAAGCGAGTATAGTATTTAAATCGAGTTTTAACCTGATAGGTTTTTCCAGCTATATTTTCACTGTAGGTACCATGGATTATAAATCCTCCCACACTTGTATAGTTTTTCTCGTATTTTTCTAACTCAAACTGTCCTGTAAGACCGTAATTTTGATAAGAACGATGCACAGCTTGCTCAATCTCAGTTCGACTTGCATGGGCAAATAGCCCCCACATATCCATTAGAGAAAAAATCGGACTGAACACTGTGAAGATTACCATTGGAATCACTATGGATAAGCAACCTATTAATAGCCAATTTCTTTTCTTGGCCTTTCCTTCAGATTTTTTAGCAGTTTTCTGTCTCCTTTTTAAGATTAGAATGAGCAAAACCAAAAGCACTAATACTAATAAAACCAAGCTACAATCTCCTTTTACTTTGGACAGTTGTTAACAGGTAGATAGGAGACTGACAGAAATACTCATCTCACCTGCTAACTTATCTTGAAATCCATAAACTCGTCTGAAATGAGGAGCACCCCTTAACCCATTATACCACATGGGCAATGCCGTGAGAAGATGAGAGAAGCAAACACTCCATGGCAGGAAGCATAAAAAAGAACACCCCGAAAGGTGTTCTTTGCAAGTATGGTAATTCTCTCGAATTAACGTTTACTAAATTGTGATGCTTTACGAGCTTTCTTAAGACCTGGTTGGAAACATTTTTATTTGAATAAGTTTCAATATCCGCTTAAAATCAATGTTTTCCCACATTTACAGAAAACAGAATTTCATCTAATTTGAATCAATTTCAGTTGAATGGTGTGAATTTTACCCTAAAAATACACGAATTGAGCTAGATTTTATCAAAAAGTTCACACCATTGGTTCAATTATTTTTTGTTACGTACGTTTTTCTTAGATGATAGACTTCCTAATGTATTTCTTATAGCATTTGAACAAACCTCTGTTAAAGGTTCTCCTATTGCCTCCTTGTAATTAAACCCTAATAGTTGCATAGTCTTTAAAGTATCCTTATTAAGTAGAGCAACCAATTGTTTCATTGAATCTTCTTTCTCATCTTCGACATTAGTAAATGAAGATAGAAGAGAAATAACCCGTTCTAAAGTGTTGTGCAAATACTCAATATCTTTATCATCAATATGTACTTTTTCATATTCTTCTTTTATGCCTGAGCAATTCTGATTGCCTGTTCTCGTTCCGAAAGTAACTCATTTACAATTTCATCATAAGTATTTCGTAATTTATCGGCGTTACGCTCTTCCTTTAATGATTGAATTTTACTATTCACTAGTGTTGTTGTTCCCTTAAATGTTAGAGTTCCCAATTCAATCCCTGCTTTTACTAAAGCTTCTGTAATATATGGCTCCATGCTATACCTCTGTTATTTCTTTTTATAATAAAACCATTTTATCATAAATCTACATTAAACATAATACATCTTATAGTCTCTATCCCTTTAGGTAAAAATACCGATTTTATGGTATAATAAAGGTAACATTATATAAGGAGATGTGACATGACTCTTGATGTAAATAAAGAAGAATTAACAATTTTAGGGATTCCTTTTGATAATTTTTCAGATTTCGATACCGTCTGGTATGCTATTGGATCATCAATGATTGAAAATTATGAACCTACTGTTCAAGATGTGATTGATTTAAAAACTTATGTTGTCAATAGACGAAAGGAATTGAATATTGGTTAAAAATCAATACGAAGGATATAAGTACATTGACCCTAATCACCAATATACCTATCCAAATTCCACAGTCTTAATCAACAAACAAAATATTACAAATATTGAAGAAGCCTACCGAAATGAACACTTATTCGTTACTAAAAGACTTGCAGACTTGCGCTTGAAAGCCATTGAAGTCTATTCCATGAGTAATATTTTAGCCATTCATAACTATTTGTTTCAAGACGTTTATGCCTGGTCAGGACAATATCGCAAGGTGAATATCTCTAAAAGTGGTAATCCTTTTATGTCGATACAGTCGTTTAATGCTGCAGAAACTTATATAAATCATCTCATTCATTCCTATCATCAAACTGCCAACTCAAAAGATGAAATCATTAAACATTTAGCAAAAATTCTTGATAATCTTAATTATTTCCATCCCTTTAGAGAAGGAAATGGACGAACTCAACGAGAAGTTATTCGTTCCTTAGCACTATTAAAAGGGTATTCTGCACAAATACGAGTGGAACAAGATGATGAAGTTTACAACCTTTATATGGACGGAACTGTCTATGGAGACTTAGGGAAGTTAGAAGAATTATTTGGTAAAATATTAAAAGAAATATAGGTTGTAATACTTGATAATTACAGAAGTGAAGTAAGCATTCAATACGAATCAATACATAAGAAAAACGCTGATTTCAAGCGTTTTTTTCTTTTTTCAATTTCAATACATTTCACTATATTTCAGTCTAAACTCTACCTTTTTCTCTACCTTTTTTAGATAAATATATCATCTGGATATTGAAGTTAAGCCCTGCTATCATTTCGATGGCAGGGCTTTTTAATGTTTGGTACACTACCTTCTTATCTATATTTTGATGGAGCTGAAGTTGACATCTACAAAGTTTAATGTTAGAATACATTCAAAAATATATTTGAATGAGGTGTTTTATGATTCAAAATATTGTTACTTCAATAATCCTGTATTCTGGGACAGCCGTAGACTTACTTATTATCCTAATGTTATTTTTTGCCAAAAGAAAAAGCAGAAAAGACATCATTAATATCTATTTAGGACAATTTCTAGGCTCTGTTAGTCTAATATTGCTAAGTTTATTTTTTGCATTTGTCTTAAATTATATTCCTAGTAAAGAGATTTTAGGTTTGCTCGGTTTGATTCCAATTTTCCTAGGACTCAAAGTTTTGCTTTTAGGAGATTCTGATGGAGAAGCTATTGCAAAAGATGGTTTGCGCAAAGATGATAAAAACCTGATTTTTCTAGTCGCTATGATTACTTTTGCAAGTTGTGGTGCTGACAATATTGGTGTTTTTGTCCCATATTTTATTACCTTAAATTTAGCGAATTTGATAGTGGCTTTACTTACTTTTCTAGTCATGATTTATCTCTTGGTTTTTTCTGCTCAAAAATTGGCACAAGTCCCTTCTGTTGGAGAAACTTTGGAAAAATATAGCAGATGGTTTATTGCCGTCGTTTATTTAGGATTGGGGATATATATCCTGATTGAAAACAACGTTTTTGACATGCTAAGGACTGTGTTCGGCTAGGAGAAAAAATTATGAAAAAAGATAGTATATGCCAAGTGAATATTATAAATCAACAAAATGTTACAACCGCAACGAACTACCTTGAAAAGGAAAAAGTCCAAAAATCACTTCGTATTTTATCAAAGTTTACCGATAATAAACAGATAAATATCATCTTTTATCTCCTTGCTGTTGAAGAACTCTGTGTCTGTGATATAGCCTGTTTACTAAATCTCAGTATGGCATCTGCCTCCCACCATCTTCGTAAACTAGCCAATCAAAACATCTTGGATACTAGAAGAGAGGGGAAAATTATATATTATTTTATAAAAGATGAGGAAATCAGAGATTTTTTTAATCAACTAGGATAACAACTATTTTTACTACTCTACCATCCACTCTACCTTTTATTATGTAGCATTCTAATAACATTGATGTACCAACGTTTCTAACAGCTAAAATAGAAATTATTTAATCTTTTATAGAAGTAAAATAGGGATTCACTACACGTCACTAGACGGTATAGACCTTGATTCAAAGCGATTTTTGAAATTCTAAATTTCACTACATTGCAATATAAATCAACCGAATCACTACCTTATTTGAAATAAAAATGATGATTCGGATTTTTAAAGGAAGAGGGACTGAACTACACCCCAAAAGTTAGTTTTTTCTGTCTAACTTTTGGGGTGCAGTTTGCTTGGTCCCAGTATGTTTATTTCATCTTGGATAACTTCATCAATAAACTTAAGCGTTCATCATTTTTGAGATCTGATAACAAGCAAATCAACCTCTCATATCCAAGTTCTTTCTTCTGTTTGATTAAAGAATTCATCATAGCCACCAAATCCTCTGGCGTAAAATTCCTTAAGTAAAGTGTAATATAACTTCCTCTATTAGAAGCTAGGCTAACATGAATTGCATTATGTTCTTTTTGCCTAATTTTCATTCCTCCTGTAGACTCCCTAATATAGAACTCATACACTGTCTTTTTTGGGTAGCAATCAAATGAGTTTTCGAATTCTCTGCGATTTTTATAGAGAATATAGTTAATGAGTGAATAATATTTTAGAAACATAGTGGTTTCCTCCGTAAGTATTATTATAATTTTAGTATGCCATAAATTTCAAAATAAAAAAAAATAATTAAGAAAAAACGATACATAAGTTGTTTCTCTTATTAATTTTTTTGTAGTTTTTCCTCTTTCTCTCATCCCTCAATTTTTTTGCGATTCTGATTTTTTCTGTGTGTTTAGCGTTGACAGAAACGTATGTGTAAGTCACGCTAAACACACAGTGCCATGTAAAAGTGAATAACGTAAAAAATCTTATCCTGATTTTTTTGTTTTGTTTTTTATGGCATAATATTATTAGATAATAATTGATTTAGTAGAGACGTAACTATTATAGCTACGTTTTTTATGTTTGAAAGGAGGTAGCTATCGTGGAAACAGTAGGTTTAAGCTGAGTTAGGAAAGAACCAGTTTTGTATTTCATTAACTAAAAAAAAATAAATATATAGATAATAAAAGAGATGTCAATAGCATTTTTTAAAAAAATTTTTTGATCGTAACAAAGTAAATAATAAAAGTAAAAAACGAAAGTAAATAATAGAAACCAATTGTTGTATTCTGTTAACTAAAAAATAAATGTATAGGTTATAAAAGAAATGTTAATGGCAGTTTTAAAAAATCTTTTTTAGATCATAACAAAGTAAAAAATAAAAGTATAAAAACGAAAGTAAATAACAAAAGTCTAAAAATCAAATACAAAAACTAGCTTAACTCAGTCGCCAAATTCAGAGCATTTAAACCTTAAAAAGACTAACAAGAAAGAACAACAGATTTTTATCTGTAAGATGGAACTCTACATCTTATTTTTATTTGAATTGAGTCAACTTGTCATGTTGTAAAATGGCCCGGTTACCTTCTTAGCCGCCAATTAAGAAGCGCCCTCAGCAAAGGGAAGATACTATTTCAGTGAATACAAGCTTTATGTCACTGCACTACTTCAACTTGAATAAAAAAGACCTCAAGAATTTTCTTAAGATCTTTTTAAAAGTACACAATCTACAATAGAAAGGAAAGAATTATGGCAAAAAAGAAACGTAGTCGTGCTGAACGACGAAAATCTAAAGAGAAAGCTAAGAAACAACAGATGGATGCTCTAACCACTTTCGAAGGCCGTAAACAATTCGTCCAATCAAAAGGACTAACTAATCTAGTCACGCGCTTTAAAAAAGGAAAAGGTATCAAACGAAATGAATCAAAAAAAACTGGCGAAGATATTTATTTAATTCATACCGACCGAACCTTACACAATTACGCTGGATCCTGGAGCAGATTTGCTTCCTTTGTTGCCTCAACAACTACTGCCGAAGATTTAAAAGCTCTTGAGATATCTAACTCTATAGATGGATGGATTGATTTGGTAAATCAATACTTAGAACATTGTAAAAAATCAGGGCTTTCTGCTCCTACTCAGTCAACCTATAAAGCAGCATTGGCAAAAGTCCTGGGTGTATCTTCTACCGCTTTTATTGCAACGGATATTCGATATCGAGCCGACAAAAAGAATAATCGCTTAAAGTCTAACGATGACAGAATGTCTGAAGAAACAAATAATCGCTGGTTCTCAATCGTTTCTGCGACTGGGCTACGAAAAAATGAATTAAAAGCTATTACTGGAGACTCCCTCTACCAACGTGAGGATGGCCAATATTATCTTAAAATTATTGGTAAAAAACATAATACAAAAGGAGCCCGAGACCGTTGGGTTCCGATTATTACACGAGACGAAGAAGAATTAGAGAGACTTGTTGAAGAATTTAGGCTAGCTGGTAAAAAGCGTGTATTTCAAGTTCCATCTGCTTTAAAACCTCACAAATATCGTGCTGAATACGCAAAACGTCTTTATCTTCTTGTCGCACGCGATCCAAAAGACATCAAGGATAAAAAGGAAAAAATTTATCTAAGAGGGGAATTAAAAGGCGTTGTCCTTGATCGAAAGGCTTGTTTAATTGTATCACGTGCTCTCGGACACAATCGACCAGAAGAGTTTCAAAAATCCTATGCATATAAGTTAATCTCACAAGCAAACTAATAAGCACTTCTAAAAATAATGGTATAGCTCTCATTGAAATAAAAAAAATTTTTTAAATAATTTAGTAGGTAAGTACCTACTTTTTTCCTTCAAAACCTTGTCACTACGCGTTTTTTAAAGCACTCAAAGATTGAGTGTTTTTTTTGTTTTTAAAAAAATTTTTCATTTTTTTTAAAAAAATAGGGGATTTTGACAAGATTTATGGCATACATATAAGTAAGGAGGTAAATAAATGGAAACTTAAAAAAATTAACTAACCTTTAGAAAAAGATGTTGATCTTAGCCCAAACAACATACTTTATCAAAATACTATGTGAAAGGAACTTAATAGAATGGCTAGAAGAAAATTAACACCGGAAGAAAAGCAAAGGCTTTTAGAAGAAAAAATCAATAATGAAAATAGTATATTAGAGGTTTTCTCATCAATGCCTTGTTTTGCTGGAATAGATAAATGTAAATTATCCCTACAGGATTTTTCTGTAGAGCGTGTAGAAATTAAGAATTTAAAGCAAGATAGTTCATGTAATCTAAAAACCTCTATAGATGGAAAGTTACTTAGTTTAGATATTAAATCAGAATTTTTTGGGAGAATCACTATTTCTTTTGATACATCGGATTTTAAAACACCCTACTGTTACATTGAATTAATTCATGGAGGTTTAAATTTCGAAACGGTTGGTATTGAGGAGATTAAAAATAGATTAGCAAACGCAATCGATTTTATTAAAAATAATTACGGTATTATCATTACATACTCGACTGCCCTCTTTCTCGAAATTGAGCTCGCTTATACTATTGCCTTTGATAAAACTCCAAACCTACAGCTCAGAAGTTTTCTACACAAATGTCTTTCATCAGGATACCCTCCAAATTTTGGAAATGAAAAAAGTAAAAAGAACAACTATGACTATCCAATTTTGAGTTCTAAGATTAGTAATGAAGAATTAACTGTTACTTACGATAAAATTGAAAAAGCAAAAAGCAAAAGACAAATCAGAAGAAAGGGTTCAAAACTAGATAATATTAATGTCCAAAGATTTGAACTAGTATTAAAGAAAAATAAAATAGAAAAATTTTTGGGAACCAATTCCTTAGATTTACTGAATGATGCACAATTGATAGAATATTTGGAATCAAAACTGCATTCAACAATAAACGTGTACATAAAGTTAATTGAAGAATCAAGTAATGAAACTAAAAGAGTACTTGAAGATGTGTATAGAAAATACGGTCCCCAAAGATATATTAAAGAATTTTTAATTCAAGTAAATAACTACTCTCTTAACAAATTGTCCCCTTTGGTGTTAGATGAAGAAACTTTAGCATTAATAAATATTGGTTTTAGCAAAAATAAAGGTAGAACCAAAAAAACAATAATAGAACATTTTCAAAATAGTGAAAAATATTATTCTGAAAAAAACGAGACTGGATTAATGATTACTTGGCACGTTCGAGATATATTTAAAGTATTTTATGAATCACTAGAGGTTGCTAGAGAAAAAGGGTTAGGATGTCATAAAGATACTACATCTATTCATACACATAAACATGTTTTAAAAGATTATTCATTAGATTATAGAAATAATATTTTTAAGGAAATTATAAAATCTAATACTCGAAATCAAAATAGTAAAATTAGAAATCATGTTTTAAAAGAATTCCCTGAGATAGATTTAGATATCAATAAAAAATAAAGCAAATTAAATAATAACTTTTTTATATTTATGGCTGTAAACCTTGATATAACAATAAGCATATATTTATATGTAAACAGTTTGAGTTTAATATTTGAGAAAGGAAATAGATATGTGTGAATTTTTTAGAACTAAAAAAGAGCTTGTTTCCAAACTTTGGTCGGTGTCAGAAACAAACTCAAAATATACTAGTAATAATATCTATTACCTACTACTATTATCGCAATAAATTATAGAAATTTCAAGAGGATTATATACTAGATCTTCTGGTAGGGAAGCAATCTATACATTCTATAAATGGAAAACAGAGAAAGTAATTGATAATAGTTACTTACTAATGCTCCTATAATAAATTAATAGAAAGAAATAAACAGGACTTATTATGAATTTATTTATTCCAGACGAAATGATTAGGCAATTTCAATTACTAATATCAGATACTGTTAAGAAAGAACTGGATAAATTTTTAGATATTAATGAAAATACCAATCAATTTTTAAATAAAAAGCAGACTTGTGAATATTTGAATATATCCAACAATACTTTAGACAGCTGGATTAAGCAAGGCTTACCTTGCATTAAGGTGGGAAAAACTGTTCGATTTAACAAAACAGAAATCAATCGCTGGTTACAAAAGCAGTAGAAATTCTATGGTGGTTTGTTATAATGTAACCATGGTATTTTCTAGCTCAATTCAAAAGGAGAATACTATGTCAATTTCAAAAACTAAAAATGGAACTTATCGCTTACGTATCTACATTCCTGAGGAAGTTAAGTCTTCTCTAGGAATTGATAAGAAAGTGATTGAAAAACGGTTCAAAACAAGGAGTGAAGCAAAAAGATACGAACTAGAACTTCAAAATAAGATTGATAAAATTCTTAGTGGAGGACCTGCTTCATTGGAGAATAGCGGTTCTATTCTCTTTTCAGATTTCTATCAAAACATTTGGTGGGAATCCTACAAAGCAGGTCAGACAACTTCTACCGCTAAACCACCTTCTCAAGCAACTATAGTTGGAACAGAAATTGCTTTTAGAAAACACATCTTACCCTTACTTGGGAATTATTCAATAGACTTTCTTAATCAAAATAAACAAGTTGTACTAAATCTATTGACTCAAAAGGCTGAAGAATATGCAAATTTCAAAGTTATCAGGAGCTACGTTAACTCTATCTTTGACTGGGCAGAAGAATTAGAGTATATCGAAACTAATCGCCTATCAAAAACGATAAGCCGTATCAAAGCCACTAAGAAAATCAAGCTACAGGAATCAAAAAAAGATGAAGATTTATCTCTATCTCAAGAAGAACTTCAAGCATGGTTTACAGCTTTTGAAAAAGATTTAGAGACTGAAAAGATTCTATTCAAAGACTATGTTTTGTTCTATACTACTTTCTTCTTGGGAGATAGAAAATCAGAGAGTTACGCTTTGCAATGGAAGCATATCAATACACAGGAACAAGAAATTCAGTTAGTCCAAGCTTTAGATAAATACAAAAATCCAAAGTCTACCAAAGGAAATAAGAAGACAACTTTTCGAATTCCTAATGAGTTAACTAACTTGCTTCAGGAATGGAAAAAACAACAAAAAATTGAACTGACTAAATTCAATATTATCCAAACTCCTGATCAGTATGTATTTACGTATATTGATACAAAGGGAAATGTAAACAGTTGTCTCCATGCTGATTATCTTAACAACAAGATGAAATCTGTTAAGCGTCGTCATCCAGAACTTGCACATGCAACTCCTCATAAATTACGACATACAGGAGCTACACTCGCTAAACAAGCTGGAACCTCTATGGAAGCTATTTCTGAGGCCCTCACTCATAGTGATATGATTACAACTAAGACTTATGTCAACACTTCAAACGTAATCCCAATGGCTGTTGGAGAAATTGCCTTTCGTAATCTTAAAAAGTAATGGTGTGAATTTTGCTAAAAATCATCAAAAAAACACTCCATGGTGTGAACCATGAAGTGTTTCGAAACGTTGATATAATCGTATTGATTAACGTTTTGAGAATTGTGATGCTTTACGAGCTTTCTTAAGACCTGGTTGGGGCACCACTTATTTCATCTAATTTCAAAGTTCTTTAAAATCAACGTTTTTATAAGTTTTCAAAAAAATAAAATTTCAACTAATTTCAATCAGTTTGATTAAAATAAGGTAAACTTTCATAAAAAATAAGCAAAAATCGAACCAGAATATCAAAAGTTAACCTTATTTGATTTTCACAAAAATGAAATGATAAAGCTTCTTTCTATAATTCTCATTCCTAAAAATACTAGAAATAGTATAATCTTTTCTAGTATTTGTGGAATCCAAAACGCAGGACTTCCAATCCTGCGTTTTTATTATTCTGATTTGAACAGATGCACTAGTACCAATTCATCAAATGGAATAAATTCTATTTGTTGATACATTCCTGTCAAATTATTAACTCCCTCCGCTTTAGCTAATCCGACTGGTATATAATCCTCCATATCGACAAAACAAAGTATTTTAGATAAAACAAACTGTTTAATATTTAAATCAGTTAGAAGTAAAAAATCAGCTTTCACTTTCAACAATAGTCCATCTACTGATTTAGACCATTTTTCAAAATAATCCACTATTGAAATTTCTCCCTCATTTAGGCTCTTGAGGTACATTTTATTTTGCCTATTACTAGTCTCATTTTTTCTTAGTTCCGAAACCGAAATAAGGGGTTCTATAGCTGTTGTTTTTTCTTGCAACACACTATAGCTTCTTTTTAAATTACTAAAGGGTAAGGAGAAATGTTGACCATAATCCCTCAATAATTTTAACATTTTTATTTCATCTAATTTTTCAAAATTTGAAACTTCTTTCTTCAAATCAAAGCGGTCTTCCTGCTTACAATACGATTTAATATTGTCAATAAATATCCTTCCAAACATAATATTTTGCATAAATAGATACTTGCAATCTCGATATATATCATTTAATTTATTAGTGTCATAATCATCGATATTATCAATGTATTCTTTTATCAATTCTTCTGACTTCTTATAATTTCGATAACAATCAAAAATATTAGTATATTTTTTTAAAGAGATATTGTATTCCTTAAAATCTTGAAATTCATTCTCATTGATTTTTAATAAAAAATTTCTATCATAATTTGAAACAAAATAACTATACAACTTAACCCTCAATTTTTTTCAGTCTCTCGGTCCCATAAAGCGGTCACCATTTAAATGTATCATATGTTCTGGTGACTCAGACAACCAAACCTTTGTTTTCCAAGCAATATTTCCAAAGGATTTTAAAACTCGAAACTTCTCGGTAATCAGTTCCTTATAAAAAATAAGATATTCTTCTATAGACACCCTATTCTCATACTCTATTCCTAAAAATATATAATCTAAATCATAAGTACCGATCAGTTAAGAATTGTACTTTTTAACTCTGCTGATATGTCAAATGAAATTCCCGTGGTAGTAAATATAGAATCTAATAATATAGACTTCAACCATTCACTATGAAATATCTTGTTTAATTCTTTATCAAGTTTAAGATTTAATTCTTCAATTTTTCTTTTTAATTCAAAATAGTTGTATTCCGATTTTCCTTTAAACAATGGCTCACTATTGTATCCCGTTATTTTTTTTACATTATGAATATCACTAAATAGATGAACTCTCAAAGAGGCATAATGTCCTAACCAATACGTGTATAATCCTTTGTAACTATTAGGATTGCTAGCTATAGCTTCCGAAAGATATCTCTTCTGTGGTTCTATAAAATTTATTTCATGAAAGTAATCTTCAAAAAAAGTATCTTCGTTAACTAGTTTTAATGCTCAATTCTTGTATAGAAAGTACTTTATAATAGCTTTTTCAATCTTCAACATTTTTTTATATAAACAAAGTATAAATTTCTAATTATCTTTTTATATTTTCTTAAATGCTCGTAAAGCCTTATTCTATGTGCTTTCGAGTATTTTTACTGTAGGAAGATACTTCACGTTTCTTTGCATATTTCCTCATGTCTTAGCTGTCAGAAGTGGTAAATAAGTAGTAAATTCATTTGTACTACTAAGCAACAAGACGCTCCTGTTGCTTCTCTTTATTCAAGCGTTTCATTTCTGCCATTGCAGAATCGAATGTTGCATGTGCGTAATAGTTCAGCGTCATGGCTATATTAGCATGTCCCATAATGTACTGTAATGCCTTTGGATTCATTCCTGCATTTGCATAGTTGGTACAGAATGTATGTCGCAAACTATGTGGAGTGATGTGTGGCAATTTATCCTCGTTATACTTATTGTATTTCTTAACAAGACCTTTCATCATGCCGTTGTAATCACTTGCCACTTTTGGATAGTTCTTTCTATTAAGAAAGAGGAAATCACTATATCCATCAATCTCAACACGCTTATCATTCTTTCGATTCGCTAACACTCGCTTAAATGCTTGATAGGCTTCTTCAACCATAGGAACTTGACGTTCGCCACTTTTGGTCTTTGGTGTTTCAATGTAGTACCCAATTTCAGTATCTCTCAATAGCTGATGGTCTATATTGACAAGACGATTCTCAAAATCTAAATCTGGAAGTGTCAAACCACCAAACTCTGAAATACGAAGACCTGTTTTTAAGAGTATCAGAATTTCATCATAATTTTTGCTGTAGGTTTTATCAGCTTTTGCAAAGGCTAACAGTTTTTCTTCCTGTTCTTCTGTTAGTACGGTCTTAGGGACAGTATCATCATCAAGAACTGCTTTCAGTTGAAAGTCAAATGGATTCTTCCGAACACAATCATCTTGTATAGCAATATAGAATGAAGCCTTTAAAGAACGTTTGTAGTTATTGATGGTTTGATAAGCATAACCATTTTCACTCATTCTAATAGCCCATTCTTTAGCGTCTGATGGCTTAATACTGTCAATACTTCTTACACCTAACTTGTCTTTCTTCAAAATATCCATAAGATATTTGCGTCCAGTTTCAGTGTTTTTTCTAACCTTTGGTCTTTGAGCGTTCTGTTTTGCGTAAAGCTGGCAGAGTGTCATTTTCTTTCCTACAACATCAATACCATCATGAATGTCTTTCTGTAACTCTGCGATTTTCTCTCTAAGTGAGATACAATCACGCTTTCCTGCTGGTACTCGGTCTGTAGCCACAAGTTTCCACGAGTAAACAAATTGCGGTTCTCCAAATGAATCTATATATTTGTATAAGTATCTTCCGTCTTTTCGTTGGCTCTCTCCAGTCTTTAAGATTCGACCTTTATTGTCACGTCTTTTTTCTGACATGGCATTTGCTCCTTTCCTTTATGGAAAGAGCCTTGATACGACTTAATACTATTTTATCATATACAAGACCCTTTGGCGACGCTAGATTGCGTCCAATGTATCTATAATTTTTTCAAATTGTTTTCGTTTAATCTGAATACGATTGCCATTCATAATCAGCCAATTTGCATTTTTATTTTCCTCTGCCAAGCGTCGTAGCTTGTTTTCGCCAATACGAAAATATTTTGACGCTTCTTCAATGGTTAGGGTATAACGTTCCCAAATAGGAATGTCAGTCTGCTTCATAAAATCCTCCTTTCCAAATCACTTATTTGGATTTCATAAAAGTTGTTTTACCAGCAATCGAACAGCTTTAGCAAAGCTCACGGGAGTTCCACCCCTGCATGGTTCTCATGTAGCCATACTCATTGCCTGCGACGGTTTTATCACGCTCGGACTATTGACTGTATGGGAGTATCATTATCACGATAAGAATGTCGTTGCAGGCAATCCTGCTAAAGATTGCTTCTCGGATCACTAACATGAATCGCTCGCTATCTTTATAAGATAGGTCATGGCGGTTAGTTCCGTTGGCTCTTTTCTTATCGAAACGTATTCGATTACTTTTATTCAGTTTTCAAAGAACAATGGCTCGTTAGCCTATCAAAACACATTGAAAGCTCAATATGCTTTGGTGGAATAACAAACCTCCCTGTTCGGGAAGCGTGGAATGGTTTAGCACGCTTCCACGAAAGGAGAGAGGATATTACTTAATTTCAAATGACAAAATCTTTGTAATCAGTCTGGTTTCCATTCTTCCACGTAAGACTTCATCAACGACCATACTTTGATTGCCATATTCATCTTTCATAAGTCGTAGGGAACGCTTCGTTATGTACCCTCTGTAATGATGTAGAATCTGGTTAATCGCTTCGGTATCGCCATCTGTTGCCTTTACAATGAGAGGAAAGGGAATCATAGGATATTGTGTTTTCATTCTTCAAATTCCTCCATAAACTTTTTAATTAAGGCTAGTCCACTGGTTCTATGCCGATAGACAGTAGAACGGTTCAATTTCAACAGGTCTGCAATTTCTGAATCGCTCATGTCCATAAAGTAAAACAGCAGTAGAATTTCACGTTTCTTGTCTGGCAACTCACGTAATGCTTCACTCAACAAATCATTTTCAACGCCTACTGATAACCCATTGAGTGTAAAAATCTGAAAGTCAGTTGAATAGTTATCTGTTGTCGCAAACTGGCTAACAAGATAATCGCCAACATCCGAAAAGGACACCTCACGCTTTGCAATCCTTGAAAGATAAAGCATATAATTCTTTCGCTCGTCTTCCATAGCACGTTTACAGATATAGTCAAACTGATTTTCTATTGTGGTCTGAAAAGAAGATGGTTTCATGTTTCTCACCCCCTTTCTGTCTAGGAAAGGAAGTGAGCCTTGCTCGTTTATCTCCTTTCACTCTTAGTCCCAATGTGAAAGGGGGATTTGTTGCATTACTGATAAATAAACTTTGTAAAAAAGTTCTGAATAGCCAAAAAAGCATATAAACAGATTTATTTCTCTGTTTACATGCTTCTGTTATTCTATCTATATGATTTATAAAACCACATTGGTGGACGTACTTATCTATTGCAGATAGACGACTTTTTTTGACAAGAACCCAATGTAAGGAAATTTATTGTATATGATGTACTTCATGGCGACGTTGACCTCCAACAAACCGCCATTTGGAAGTAATATACAATATTTTAACAGCGTAAATAGCACTACCATATAACGGTTTTTTTTATTGGCGTTTAGTAGTGCTTTTTATTAAATATAAACCTATAAACCATATAACACGTTTTTCTATACCTGTTTTTAATTCAGTAGGAACAATAAAATGTATAGAGGTGGTCTACTATGCGTAAAAAAGAAGATAAATATGATTTTAGAGCCTTTGGTTTAGCCATTAAAGAAGCTCGATTGAAACGAGGTTTAACTCGTGAACAAGTGGGAGCATTGATTGAAATTGACCCACGGTACTTAACTAATATTGAAAATAAAGGGCAACACCCCAGCATACAAGTTCTTTATGACCTTGTATCGTTACTTCATGTTTCCGTTGATGAATTTTTCTTACCTGCTAATAACTTGGTAAAAAGCACCCGACGATTACAGATAGAGAAATACATGGATAGCTTTACAGACAAAGAACTATCCTTAATGGAATCTTTAGCCAGCGGTATCAACGAAGCAAGAAACATCGAAGACTAATTAAAAGAATCCATACATAACGGAAAGAGCCGATAAAATGAGATTGTATTAATCTCATTTTATCGGCTCTGCGTCTTTGCGTCTGGCTCTGTAATCACAGTTACTTTGAACTGCTTTATTTCAATTAAATTTTCTTGTCTGCATTTCGGACAATAGAGGGGGAATTTTTTTAATTCAGTATCTTCCCTTATCTTTAATCGTGTTTTATTTCCACATACAGGACACAATATCCACTTGTAGTTTATAATAACTATCTCCTCCTTTACACTTTAATTCAAATCTTTATTAAAAAATATTTCATCTTATTTAACAAGAAACCATATTTATATAACAACATAAAATACACTAAGTTATTTTATTGAACATATATCGTACTTTATCTATCCGACTATTTGGACGACGGGGCTGGCAAACAGGTTCACCGGTAGTAACATGGTACCCTTTTAACTCTGTTAAACAAACACTACGTCCATTTGTAAAGAAAGTTAAATCACTACGATATTCTTGAATACACCGAGCAGGGATTTCTCCACTAAGAATGACCTCATTATTTTTCAATTGAGTGTCTACGATGTTCGCACAATATTTAGGAGCATCGTTGTATGCTCGTGAAAGATATTCCTGTGGCGCATAAATTTTAAAACTAAGATATGGCTCTAACAATTCTGTTCCAGCTTTTTTTAAGACTTGTTCCAATACAATAGGAGCAAGCATCCGAAAATCTGCTGGGGTACTAACAGGGCTATAGTATAAGCCATACTTAAAACAGATTTTACAGTCCGTCACATTCCAACCATACAATCCTTGTTCACAGCCATAGCGTATCCCCTCCATAACTGCATTTTGAAACGATTGATTTAAGTATCCAAGAGAAACCGAGCTCTCATACTGCATTCCACTTCCCAACGGAAGCGGTGATACAGATAAACCAATGGAAGCCCAGAAAGGATTTGGCGGCACTTCGATGTGAATGGTATATTCTGCATTTTTTAACGGTCTCTCCATATAAATGACTGTAGGCTCTTTTAGTTCTATCTCCACATGATACTTTTCTTGCAGCAGAGCACAAGTCACTTCCATTTGTACTTTCCCTAAGAAAGAAAGTATGATTTCATGTGTCGCAGAATCCACATAATATCGCAGAAGCGGGTCACTGTCGGAGATTTCTAAAAGTGCATCAAGTAACATTTCCCTTTGTTGAGGTTTGCTCGGTTCAACAGTCGTTTGTAGTAGAGGGTGCGGATTTTCAATTCTCTCTCTCTGTGGCAATAGCTTTGTATCTCCAAGAACACTATTTAACTTCAAAAACTCATTCTGCAAAATAACAATTTCCCCGGAATAAGCCTTATCGATTTTACATAATTCACCATTTATTGAAGTATACATTTCTGTAATTTTTATTTTTTCCTTTTCCGATATTCTAACCGAATCTCGCAAATGCAGTACGCCACTATAAAGACGTATATATGCAAGACGCTGTCTTTTTTCCGAATACTCAATTTTGAAAACTTTTCCGCAAAGTTCAGACTGACCTCGATGTGTTGATGAATAAAATTTATTCGTAATCACTTCTATAAGGTTATCAATCCCTATATTGTTTTTTGCACTTCCGTGATAAACAGGGAACAGAGAACAATTCTGAAATCTTATGCTTTCCTCTTGTTCGAGTTCCAATGCTTCTAATGATTTACCGGACATATATTTCTCTAAAAGGTCATCGTTTCCCTCTATTACCGTATCCCATTGTTCAGATTCGGTAAAGTTCGTCACACACATATTAGGATACAGTTCTACCTTCTGTTTGATTACAATTTCGGCAGAAAGTTTCTCTTTAATATCCTGATAAACCGTTGATAAATCAATTCCATTTTGGTCAATCTTATTGATAAAAAAGATTGTGGGAATCCCCATTTTCCTAAGTGCATGAAATAATATACGAGTTTGTGCTTGTACGCCATCTTTTGCAGAAATCAGTAGAATTGCCCCATCTAAAACTGATAATGAACGATATACTTCTGCTAAGAAATCCATATGTCCTGGCGTGTCTATGATGTTCACCTTCGTATTTTCCCACTGAAAAGAGGTTATTCCTGTCTGAATTGTAATTCCTCTCTGACGTTCTAAAAGCGTATTATCCGTCCTCGTTGTACCTTTGTCCACGCTTCCTAATTCTGTAATCGCTCCACTGTTATATAATAAGCTTTCTGTTAAGGTAGTTTTTCCTGCATCAACATGAGCTAAAACTCCAATATTAATAATTTTCATGTGATTTTCCTCCATTCAAAAACCCAAAAGGGCATAAAAATCCCAGTGATAAATACTTTTATCACTGGGATTTTTATGCATAACCATAGGCATACAAAGCATACAGATATTCTCCGGATACTTTAGAATCACATGATAAAGGTATTCTTAAACTGGGTACAAAAAACTAAGCCCTCCTAAAAAAGGACATCCAATTATTTGTTCCCACTATCAAATTGACAGTTTATTTAAGAATACCTTGCCGCATATTTATTAACTCCTTTTAAATAGATACTTAAATAATAGCACGTAAGAGCATATTTGTAAAGGAATCTCCAATTTTTTATCAAAGAGAGTACGTGATTACAAAATAGCTGTAATAATGTACCAATATTTGTTATTCTATAATCTTCCAATTACTCCCGTTCTTTTCAAGTACCAAATCAAATTGAGATACCTGCGTTGCTTTGGTCTGCTGGATTGTCTTCACATGAAACAGTCCGACAACCAGCAGGAAAACAGGCAGGAGTGACGCTATCGTAAAATGAAAGACTAAATCTTTACCAGATGGGCGAATCCTTTTACCACGCTGTTTCATGCGAAAAAGTCTCCTTTCTACCTAGCGACTATTTGTCTTGTGTCGGTTCTTTCTTTGCTTGTGGTTGAGCTTTGAATGAACTAGAATCCTTTGTCAGCACAATATCGTCTGCCTTGATATACCAGTCAACATCTGCTCCTTGATAGGTGGCAGTAGCAACGGTGTCCGCAATGGGATTGATAAGTTCCACCCGTGCGTTATAATCAAACTCTTTCAAAGGCACGCTGGCAGGAATACTTACTTGAATCATGCGTCCTTGTCCTTTGGATTTTAAGTCATAGGTACGTTCCTTGATTTCATCTGAAACCGACCCGTCTTCATTTTGGATTCTCACTTCACGACGTAGAGCAGAGAATTTCAATTCTCCAAAAGTCGTGTCTTTATCTAATACAATGCCATTTGCTAATCTCATCATTTTTCCTCTCTTTCTTTATTCTTTTATCATGTCGTCAGCATGTAAAAGGTAATTTGTAAAACCACGAGTGCCGATTTTGTAGCCCTCTGCGGTAATACGTGGATTGACTAACTTCACACGTTCCTCAAAGCCGAAATGTTTTTCGCCAGCTTCAGCAGGAAGCACCACCACAATATCATCTGCTCTTTGAACATCAGAATAGAGATTATAGCTTCTTGATAAGACAGTTAGCCGTCCGTTGATTCTTCGCTGAACGACTTTATCCTCGCCAGCAAATTCTAAATTGCCGAATGTTTTTTCCATGTTGGGAATCACAAATTTAAGTTCCATATTTTTACCTATCCTTTCTTTTTTATTGGCTGAATGAATGTTTGATGGTCTTAAAGAGTGGGGAACGACCTTTTGATTCTTGATTTTTTGTTTTCATAAGTTCACTTCCTTTCAAAATCGGGTAAAAAAATAGACACCTCATTTTTTGAAGTGTCTACCTATTAAATATTCAAATTTTATTGGAAGTATCTTTATATCTTCACTTTTCAAGGATAAATCGTCGTATCAAAGCTCATTCATAAGTAGTAAATTAGTAGTAAATTGAGTGGTTTTGACCTTGATAAAGTGTGATAAGTCCAGTTTTTATGCGGATAACTAGATTTTTATGCTATTTTTTACTTTCAAAAATAACGCTAAATCTAGCCTTTTCTTCTTTTCGATTATTTGAATAGGTTGTTTGTTTTTCTAGATACTTTTTTAATAGTATAACTCCACGATCAATGATCAAATAGGCGTCATTGTTATGTAATTCTCCATACAAAAGTTCAAGTTCCGCAATTTTATTTTCTTCTCTTAGATCAAAAAAATTTTTCATACTTAAATGACTACTCTTATTCTCTAAATAAAATTTATAGAGTATCCACTTATAAAAAGCTGGAATATCTGTGTCAGAAACTTTATTTGCTGCTATCAACGACTTTTTCAAATTTAATAAAAACTTATATTCAACAAAAGCTTCCGTATACTTTCGAAGATATAAAATTTCTCTTTTAATATCTTTGAAGCTTCCCTTATCAGAATCATTTTGAAATAAATTCTCAGAATCTAAAAAAAAATTTAAAAAACTTGTCATAATCATTTTTTTTAAAACTGGAAATTTTTTCAATTGTATATTTTAACAATAAAAAACACTTTTATATCAATTTAATGATTTTAGAGCGTTTTTAGCTTATTTGATTTTAAAGTTGTCGTCTATTCCTCAGGATTACTTGAAGAACAGGAAAAATTCGACAACAAAGTAGTCGATCTATTCAGTTATAAAACCTATGAAGGTCTTTCTGCTGGAACTGGCCACTCCTACTTTGGAGATGTAGATTATACTCTTACTTATTCAACTGAGAATATCCCTCATTATTTCTCCTCATGTGGTGCTAGCAAGCTTATATATTATAGAACGAAAAGGATAGAGTGTTTTATAAAATTATACTATAAAATGAAAGAGAATTACACACTCAACTCAAACAACTTATAAAACTCACCTCTCCTATCCATCAAATCACTGAAAGAACCATCTTCAACAATAACGCCATCTTTCATAAAGAGAATTCTATCGTATTTTTTCAAAATGTTCTCATTCAACTTGTGGGTTACTACAAGTGCAGTCAAATTTTGAATATCCAAGATTGAACTTTCAATTTCAGTAGTTACTTGATTATCCAAAGATGAAGTAGCCTCATCCAATAATAAGATTGGTGTTTTTCGAATCAAGGCACGCGCAATACTAACTCTTTGTTTTTGTCCGCCAGATAAATTTGATCCATTCTCTCCACATAAAGCTTGTAGACCTAATTCATTTTCTAAAACATAACTTTCTAAACCTGACTGCTGTACAGCTTTCTTTATTTCCTCATCAGTGAAGGATTGATTAAGAGTAATATTTGCTCTTAAAGTATCATCAAAGATATAAACATCTTGCTGAACAATCGTCATCAAGTTATAAAGACTCTCTGCTGAAATAGCTTGTATATCTTGATTATCAATTGAAATATGTCCACTTGTTACATCATAAAAACGCAGCAATAGATTGAGCAAAGTTGATTTCCCACTCCCTGACATTCCTACAATTGCAATTTTTTCCCCTTTTTGAATCTTCAAAGATAAATGATTAAAAATCTTTTCTTCAGTATTAGGATAAGAAAAATCTATATTTGAAAAAGAAATAACATCATCGAAATATTCTTTCGTTTTACCAGTTTGAAGTTCGATTACATCTTTTACCTCAAATGCATCTAGTGTTGCCTGACCTTCACGGAATTTACTCATTCCCATACCAACTTCATTTAGTGGCATTACTACAAAATTGACCAGTTGAACAATAGCTGTCACACTTCCAATTGTGGTATAGCCATTAAAAACAAGATACATTCCTCCACCAAAGGCTACTAAAAAAACAATCATCCCCGAAAGCTGCGAAATAACATTAGCTAAGACATCAAATTTTCCTTTCATAAAATATATCTCATCCAATTTTTCGCTTTCATTTCTGTAATCTTGACGGATAGCCTCTTTCACATTAAAACTTTTTATAACTAGAAACCCTGCTAAAATATCTTTAACCTTAGCTAAATACTTCTGATCGGCAATCATGGCACTCTTTTGAAGATAAGCTGATTTTTGTCCAATGAATCCAGAAATCATCATTGGAATAATGCTAGCAATGATAACCAATAAGGTCAAATACCAATTACCTATAAACATAGCTAGGAGCGAAAAAATCATTAAGGAAAGGTTTTTTGAAATATTAAAATACTGGTGTAGATAATCTTGCTCAATTTTCTTCATATTTTCGGTTAATACAGAAATAAATTTCCCTGATTTTTCTTTAGAAAAGTCTCTATAATCCCTATCTAAAATAGATTGGAACACCTTATTTTTGTATCTTGACATGATTTGCCTAACAAGTTTATTTTTCAATCGAAGAGATATAAAGTTGAGCCCTGCATATATGAAAATAACAATAGCTCCTACTAGTACCGCTTGAGTTAAGGCTTCTTTATTTTGAGACATGCCACTATCAATAATACCTTTAATAGCATAAGCAAAAGCAATATTAGTTAAAGGGACCAGTATATTAAATATCATGAAAGCATAAAAAGCCTTCTGATGGTTCTTTATCAATTGTTTCATCCTTAATCTACCTCATAATTCTTAATTTAATTTAGAAAATGTGACATAAAATATTCTTCTAAGTCAATATTCTCTCTCCTAATCTCTTTCATAGAGACCTGTTCTACAATTTTTCCATTTTTGATAAAACCAATTTTATCTGCTATCTGTGAAATTTCCGATAATATATGACTCGATATTAGTATTGTAATTCCATGCTCCTTAGAAAGCGACAACAAAAGATTTCGAATTTCTTGAATTCCTATTGGATCTAAACCATTGATTGGCTCATCTAAAATTAACAATTTAGGTTTTGTTAGAAAAGCACGAGCTAAACCAAGCCTCTGCCTCATTCCTAACGAAAACTCTTTTACTTTTTTAGTCGTATTTTTTAACCCGACCATTCTTAAAGCTCTTATTATATCTGATTCAGTAATAGTTTTCCCCATATACTGTACATGAATTTCCAAAATTTCTTTTGCAGTGCAATTATCATAAAAAATTGGTGATTCAATAATACTTCCAATCTGACTTAGGATTTCTTCTCTGTGTTCTTGTAGATTTTTCCCAAAAATTTCAATACTACCTGATGTAATTGTTGATAAGGATAACATACATTTCATTAACGTTGTTTTTCCAGCACCATTCGGTCCTAAAAAACCATAGATTTCTCCTTCAGTAATTTGAAGGTTGATACCACTCAAAATTTCTTCATTATCAATTGTTTTAAAAACTTCTTTTATTTCAACAATATTTCTCATTTCTATCTCTCTTTCTATATCCTGCTTTAAATGCAAGAATTATTCTTCCGGAGCATGAATACCAACTTATACAGTCTCTTTTTTATAGAAATCATCAAGGAATTATAATTTTCCTTCAATTAAACTCAGCTATGCTATTTGATACTAATATCTCGTCTTGAAATATTATAAATTAAAAATGAAGTAATCATTAAACTTATGAAACTTGCAAATATCAAAAAGAATAAGTTATCAGCAATATTATTAGATAAACTTCCTGGACTGACATTCGAAAGTAATGCTGCTAAACCAAGTCCTGAAAGCATTGTTATAGCTGTTGAATGTTTAATCATACCTAAAACAAATGGTAGTAAACCTATTAGTACTGTTGTAAACGTTATTCCAGCTAAGTTAATTAATTGACTAGCTAGAGGGATATAACTAGATTCAGTTACAACAGCCATGAATCTAATGAATAATTGAATCACTAAATGTGCAGAAAAATGGGCAATAAATGTTATTAGAATGACTGAAAGAATTTTTCCCCAAAGTAACTTTATTTTAGAAATAGGGTAAGAAAACAACTGAAAAATTGTTCTTCGTTTAAATTCATCAATGATAATCGTAGATAATAAATAAGATTCAAAAATCAAAAATGCTGCTTTTGTAAATAAAGATGAAAACAATGATGCTACAATTGCCCAACCTTCCCATTTCCCAGTAATTCTAATAAGATTAGAATCCTGTCCAGTGAATTCTCCTAGTTTATTGTCAGTACCTAACCCCATAATAATGATTGCTGTAATACCTAACACTATAAATAAGGTACACAACCAGGCTAAAAATAATTTAGATTTAGAAACTTTATTTAATTCAATTTTAATAAGCGACAACATAGATTCTTTCCTCCGAAGTGTAAATAAAGAATAAACTATTCAAACTAATCTCAACAAATATTTAAAAATAAGCTTATTTTTCAAACAATGTCACTATACATACTATCGGTATGTATACACTAAAAACAAACATACCTATGGTATGTATAATAGATTTTTAATAACACACTTAAAGTATGTTATTTTTTTAATTATCAAAATGTAAAATTGATCGTTCAATTGATAATACATAAATAGAAATTAGTATTAACAAGAATGTCATGCGACGACTTATTTACTATTTTTTTAAGTGATCGAATAAGTTGAAAATCACCTCCATCATTTCATCAGAAATTAACTGTACCCCTAGACCTTCAAAAGTAAGTTTAATGAAATTCATTTTGCTTTTTAATTCTACTAATGAAAAAACGGAAATTTGAAAACCAATCCAAATATTTAGAGTTAAAACAATTAAATCTGCTAGCTCTTCTGGATATTCTGTTTTAATAGACCCATCTTCAACACCTTCGTAAACTTTTTCTCTAATTTCGGGTAAAAAATCAGAAAATAGACCTAGATACTGCTCTCCTAACAAACGTGGACTTCTTAGCATGATTGAGGCAGAGTAAACGAGCCTTTGGTGTTCAAAATTAGAGAAAGAGTCCATCAAAGAATTTTGTATCTTTTCTAATCCAGTATTTCCTCTCCAATTATAATTTAAAATTTCTTGATTATTTTCGCTAATGATTGTTTGCAGTATATCATATTTAGACTCAAAATGATGATAGATAACACCTTTTGTTAATCCACCTAATCCATCTATGATATCTTGTATTGATGTATTATCAAATCCTTTTTCTAAAAATAAGTTTTTAGAGACCTCTAGTATTTTTTTTCTAGTTTCATATGAGTTTCTATTCCTTGCCATTTAAGTTCCTTTCTATCATACCGACGGTATGTACTTCCATTGTAGTGAAAGAAACTAATAATGTCAAGTTCTTTATTGGAAAATGCAAAAAAGCCTTAAAATCAAGGCTTTTATATACTTTCACATATAATCCTAATAAATTTCCATTCAACTTCATCTAAGCATCTTTTCAAAAAAATAAATTGACAATCTCATCTTCCGAAAATCCTAGCTCACCAAGTTTTTCAAACAAAATTTTAACTAGCTTGTTTGATTCTTGATATCTTATCTCTTTTATTTCTTGCTCGCTTGCTATGACAAAATATCCTAATGTTCCACAGCTAGTAACCAAATTCTGTTCTTCGAGAACTTTCATTGCTTTTTGGACAGTTGCCGGATTACACTTCTCGTTTTCTGCTAATTTCCTTATTGAAGGAATTTGTTGTTCAGGTGCATAATCACCTCTTAAAATCTTCGTTCTTAATTTTGATGCAATTTGTAAATATAGATGGTGTTTCATTTAATCTTTTTATTATCACTTTCCCTAACAAACTTCCAATATGCGGAATAGGGGATTACTGTAGCTAGTAGAAGATAGTATTTATTTGCAAACATATCTGCTACTCCTTTTGCATTGAAATGAATAGGAACTTTCTCAGGGAGAAACCCACAAATAATGACTATGATGACCATCATTCCCAACAAAACCAAAATATCTTTTAACAGTCTATTTTTCATCTTATTTTCCTCCTTTAACTAGATAAAATTTAACTTGGTCATTTTTATATAAACTCTAAACGAAATAGCCAGTAAAATTACTGATACTGCTTGCAAAACAAATATAATCGGAAGATTAAAAAACCAATTAAGCAAAATAGGCGTAATAAGCGTAATCATACTAATAATTCCAGTTACAATAACAGGAAGACTTTGTTTGACAACTATCATCTCACTGTCCCAATCATAGTTAGGATATTTTTTATTTAATGAAATTCCGATTACCATTATAAAAAGGGAGTAACATATAGGAACAATAACTAGATTCATAACTTGAATAGGATTCATATCAAGTTTCAGCATAAATACAGATACAGAAATCATATATCCAATCAAATGAAGTGTAAGGTTGACAGCTATCTTAGCATTTAAAATCGTTTTCACTTCAACTGGAGAACTTTTCAAAATCCAAATATTTTTACCTTCTAAAGATATAGATGAAGCTGCTGGACAACTGAGTGAAAGCATAGATGCAATAAAGACGGGAGCTAAGTTTGAAAGATACTCATTTATATTTTCAATTCCTGCTGAATTTCCTATTTGACCTACAGAATTAAACAGGAAACATATACTAAAGACACATAAAAGAATCACTCCAAGCCCAGCATTCAAGACTGCCATATAAGAACTTAAAAATCGTCCAAGCTCTTTTTGATACAAGGAAAAAAATACCGATTTTCTTTCATAAGATACTTTGTCATTAGCATAACTTGATTTTGTATTGGCAAGTGTATTAAGTAGTCCATACTTCAACGAAGCAATTTTGACAAATAGATAAAAGACGACTATTGAAAGAACTATATAAAATCCCATCCCATAGTACATTGGAAAATTGTAGTATGACATAAATAGTCTAGAAATTGGATACAGTCCAGTAATTTGCTTAGCCAGAGTAACCCCAATACTACTTTCATCACCTGATTGCAAAGCTGATAATGCAAAATATCCAATTATACCTAGCATTGCAAATGAAAAAATAAGAGAGATAACATTTTTTCTTTTAAAAAAAGATGAAGCGACAACAATAACGAGTCCCATGCATGCCGCTATACACATGGGGATCAAAGGGGCAAAAATTATAGAAGTAAAATACAATATAATCTGTAGGAGGTTTAAACTTCCGTTCAAGCCCCATATAATTCCACCCGGAAGCATAAACATCAAGCCTATTAAAAAATTCAATAAGTACATAAACATGAACTTGCTGGTGATAATATACGAACTTTTAACAGGTAAGGATTGGAGAATTTCCATATCTCGACTGCCAAATAAAATGCCATTCGAATAAAATACTGTCAAAAATAATATTGAAAAACTTGATACAGAGACCATATATGCTGGAATCAAGTTCTGCTGTCCGACGTGGACCAATGTTTTCGCTGTTATTATATTGTAAACAAAGCAAAATAAGGAAAGAGTTATTATGCCAAAACTCGCAATAGCCATTGAACTTTGTTTTTTATTTCGTGAATCTCTAATCTCGTTAATAGGAAAGAAATTAATCAATTGGGCTTTAAGAAGTATCCAAATGTTACTCATTGTCCTGCACCTCCATGAAAAATGCCTCCAATGATTCATCACCTTTGACGTCTCCTGTATTGCCACTTGCAATTAACTTTCCATTTTTGATAATGGCAATCTTGTTACATAATTTTTCCGCAACATCCAATACATGAGTTGAAAAGAAAATAGCACCTCCATCTGAAACACACTCATGCATAATTTTCTTTAGTAGGAAAGTTGCTTTGGGATCTAGCCCAACAAAAGGTTCATCTAAAATTAACAGTTTGGGAGAATGTACAAGTGCAGAAATAATGGCAGTTCGTTGCTTCATTCCATGTGAATATGAAGAAATAATCCCCGAAAGATGCTCAGTCATATCAAATAAATCACCGTATTTTTGTATTCTCTCCTTGCGTATTTTTGTAGGAATTTCAAACAAGTCAGCAATAAAATTAATATATTGAAGTCCTGTCATATGTTCATACAAATCTGGATTATCTGGGATATACGCCATCATTTTTTTACAAATAACAGGTTCTTCTTTAATAGAATGACCGTTGATAATTATACTTCCGTCTTCAAAATCATGGATACCGACAACTGCCTTTATCGTTGTCGTTTTGCCTGCACCATTTGCTCCAATAAAACCATAAATATCTCCAGGATGTACTGAAATAGATAGGTTATCCACAACCTTCTTATCCCCATAACTTTTACTAAAATTTTTTATCTCTAACATATTTTCACCTCTATTGACAATTTGTCAGTCATATTTTGAAATAATACCGATAGCTTGTTTTGATTTAGCTATCGGTACATAGTTCTCTTTACAAACATTCTATCTTTTTTTAATTGCTAAAGAGTCCTTTTGTATTTAGATTTTGTTCCAGCATTATCTTAAATGCATTCAAGTAATCTTTGACAGTTTCTTTATTTGAAGTTTTTATACCTATGTTATTTGAAACAAAAACATAGGCTGTCATCAGAAATTCTGCTGTTTCTGATGGATATTTTACAGAAAATACTTTTTCTGAGATGCCTTGATTTATTATCCTCTCAAAATATATAGTCAGTTTTTCAATGAGCTTATGAGACAACTTATCTAACATATAACGATTTTCTTCAAGATCAACCGTCTTTTGTAACTCAGTTCCTTCCGCTGAAACGTTATCTGTAGAGATTATTGTGGCATCTATAAAGGCTCTTATTTTTTCAATAGCAGTTTTGTCATCATCATTGACAATCACGTGAATATCTCTCAATAATTTCTCTGAATAACGTTCCACAAGACAATACAGAATATCTTCTTTGTTCTTAAAGTGATAGTATAACAAACCTCGTGATATATTTACCTTATCGACTATATCCTGAGTTGTTGTGTTCGCATATCCTTTCTCCATAAAGAGGAGCATAGCAGCATCCATAATCTCAGCCCGTCGAATTTCCGGATCTTTTACATCTCGCATTTTATTCCTCCTGCTTATAAATTATACTACTCCACTGACAAATTGTCAATTATAAAATTACCTTTTTGAGGATACAAAAAAAACCTTGACACCAAGGCTTATTCGTCAACATTTTTTCTAAGCTCGTACAAGCAGTGATGCTGCCTCAACATGGGTTTTAGAGGACTAAATGGAGTCTGAATTGCCTGATAGAGATGTAGTATTGATTAAGCAATCAACAAATAATGTACAAAACAAAAATAAAGTACACTGCTTAATGAGTGTACTTTATCCTTCTAATTCAGTTTTATCAATGGTTTAAGTCTTGTTTAGTCAATTGTACATAAACTTTTAGTTTTCCTATAAAAACCGAACTTGGTATCAAAATTGTCTCTCCTGCTACTAGTAACGGAATTGATATTTGGATTTATTTAGCAAATAATTTGAAAGATGCAGATAAAACTTTGTTAGAGGACTATTTTTCAGGAGTTTTATCAAAGTATACAGCTGAATTTGCTTTAGATATCCTCATCATAAAACAAAATGCAGGAGCTGGATGGATAGCTACTTTTGATATTAAGCCTGTTGCGGAAGCGACCTACAATCGAATGGCTCGAGCTTCTGAAGTAACCAATGAAGATAGGTATGATGAAGATATAGATATATGGTAGACAGTAAAACTTTACTTAAACGTGGGGGTGGAAAGATAGGATGGTCTATCCCAAGCCTCACCATAAATTTTTTAGTTCTATGTAATGTTGGAAGTGGCAAAGGAAAAACAGTCCGATTTGATAAAACTGAGCTCAATCGCTGGTTGCAAAATCAATAGCATTTTTACCGTAGTTTGTTATAATGAAGCTACGGTATTTTCTAGCTCAATTCAAAAGGAGAATACTATGTCAATTACAAAAACCAAAAATGAAACTTATCGCTTACGGATTTATATTCCTGAAGAAGTAAAAGCTTCTCTTGGAATTGATAAAAAAGTGATTGAAAAACGTTTCAAGCTAAGGAGTGAGGCTAAAAAATATGAACTCGAACTACAAAATAAAATAGATAAAATTCTGAGCGGCGATTCTACTTCACAACTTGAAAGAACTGGTTCTATCCAATTCAAAGAGTTTTATCATCAAGTATGGTGGGAATCCTACAAAGCAGGGCAAACAACTTCAACCTTAAAACCACCCTCACAAGCTACTATTGACGGTACAGAAATTGTCTTTAGAAAGCACATTCTACCCATGCTAGGGAATTACTCGATTGACTTTCTTAACCAAAATAAGCAGGTTATTTTAAACCTTCTCACTCAAAAGGCAGAAGAATATGCCAACTTCAAAGTCATCAGAAGTTACGTTAATTCTATCTTTGACTGGGCAGAAGAATTGGAATACATCGAAACTAATCGTATTTCAAAAACTATTAGACGAATCAAAGCAACTAAGAAAATCAAGTTACAAGAAGCTAAAAACGATGAAGATTTATACCTATCACAATTAGAGCTTCAAGCATGGTTTACAGCTTTTGAAGAAGACTTAAAAAACGATAAGATCTTATTCAAAGATTATGTGCTGTTTTACACAACATTTTTCTTAGGAGATAGAAAGTCTGAAAGCTACGCTCTTCAATGGAAACACATTGATATCAACAAACAAGAAATTCAGTTAATACAAGCCCTAGATAAATACAAAAATCCAAAATCTACCAAAGGAAACAAGAAAACAACTTTCCAAATCCCAACTGAACTAGCTGACCTGCTTCAATCTTGGAAAAAACAACAAAAATCAGAATTAGCTAAATTTGGTATTATCCAATCTGACGAACAATATGTATTTACTTATGTTGACATGAAAGGCAATGTAAACAGCCCCTTACACGCTGATTATCTCAATAACAAAATGAAGTCAGTCAAACGCCGTCACAAGGAGCTGACACATGCTACACCACACAAATTACGCCACACCGGAGCAACTTTAGCTAAACAAGCAGGAACATCACTTGAAGCTATTTCAGAGGCTTTAACGCATAGCGACACTTTTACAACTAAGACCTATGTCAATACTTCAAATGTTGTTCCAATGGCAGTTGGTGAAATTGCCTACCGCAATCTTAAAAAGTAATGGTGTGAATTTGGTGTGAAAAGTGGTGTGAATTTTGCTAAAAATCAGTAAAAAAACACCCCATGGTGTGAACCATGAAGTGTTGTAAATGCTGTATTGTAGCTGGTTCTTAACGTTTTGAGAACTGGCTAGCTTTACGAGCTTTCTTAAGACCTGGTTTCTTACGCTCAACTTTACGTGAGTCACGTGTAAGAAGTCCTGCGCGTTTCAATGAATCGCGGAAGTCTGGGTCTACTTGAAGAAGGGCACGAGCGATACCATGACGAATAGCTCCTGATTGACCAGCGTATCCACCACCTACAACGTTAACGAAAACGTCGTATGAACCTACAGTTGAAGTAACTGCGAATGGTTGGTTGATAACAAGACGAAGGTCAGCGTGTGGGATGTACTCTTCAACATCTTTTTTGTTAACAGTGATTTTACCAGTTCCTGGAACAAGGCGAACGCGTGCAACAGCGTTTTTACGACGTCCAGTACCTGCATATTGTGCTTGTGACATACTTTATTGTTCCTTTCCTTAGATAAGTCCTGAAATATCAAGAACTTCTGGTTGTTGTGCAGCGTGAGTGTGCTCAGCTCCAACGAATACTTTCAATTTCATACCTTGAGCGCGGCCAAGAGTATTGTGTGGAAGCATACCTTTAACTGATTTTTCGATCAAACGTACTGCATTTTTAGAACGAAGTTCACCAGCAGAGATTTGTTTCAATCCACCTGGGTGGTTTGAGTGAGTGTAGTAGATCTTATCAGTTGCTTTTTTACCAGTCAATTTAACTTTTTCAGCATTGATAACGATTACGAAGTCACCTGTATCAGTGTGTGGTGTGAATGTTGGTTTGTTTTTTCCGCGAAGTACGCTAGCAACAACTGCTGAAAGGCGTCCAAGAGGTACATCAGTTGCGTCAACAACGTACCATTTGCGTTCTACTTGGCCTGGTTTAGCCATGAATGTAGTTTTGTTCATGATTTCTCCTATATGAATATCGTTTTTGTTTACAGGGCGGATGTTCCGGTCCGCGGGGTATTTGAAAGGTTCCGGGGCCTTACAAATGGGGTAAACAATACCGTCTACTATCATACCAAATTTCACTACTAAAAGTCAATAGATATGAAAAATATTTTTGCCGATTTCAGTGTTTGACATCTAGAAAAACCTCGCTTTTGCGAGGCTCTCCTATTTATAAGCTAAGGCACGTTTAAAGGTTTTCCAGATTCCCAAATCATCTGTTTGAAGGACTAGACTAGCATACATGCGTCCGATAAAGGCTGTCGCAGTGACTGCAAAGACAACCGTTATAGCAAGCGAAATCCAAGCTTCTAGACCACTTGCATACCCATTTATAGCTCTAAATGGCATAAAGAAGGTCGAGATGAAAGGAATATAGGAACCAATTTTCAGAACTAAATTGTCCCCAGCAGCACCTAGAGAGGTCACACCGACAAATCCTGCTATAATCAAGATCATCAATGGCGACAAGGCCTTTCCTGAATCCTCAGGGCGAGAAACCATAGAGCCTAGGAAGGCTGCTAAAACAACGTACATAAAGAGACTAACCAAGACAAACAATAAGGTATTGAGCGAGAAGGCCTCTCCTAGATGATTTAAAATCCCAGATTGTGCCAAGATTGGTAGGTCCTTAAAGAGCAGAATGGCAGCCAGTCCACCCACGACGTAAATGCCAATATGAGTCAAAATCACAAGAAGTAGAGCCAGCATGCGAGCGTAGAAATAATGACTAGCTCGGATACTAGAAAAGACCACTTCCATGATTTTGGTTCCTTTCTCGCTAGCCACTTCCTGAGCAGTGACGCTAGCATAGGTAATCAAAATCATATAAAGGAAGAAACCAAGCCCTGCGGCCGCAATGGTTTGAACAATTTTTTTGTTTTCCTTAGATTCATCAATCTTCTCAGTAAAATCAACAGTTTGACTCAGGCGTTTTTCCTGTTCTTGAGACAAATTGGCTGCCGAACGATTGAGTTGGTATTGCAGTTCATTTAACTTATTGGTTACTGCTAGTTTGATGCCTGTTTCAAGAGAAGTTTCACCATGATAGACGGCCTTGAGGACACTGTCCTCTTGGTCAATGGTTAGGTAACCCTTGATTTTCTCATCCTTGATAGCAGCCTGGGCACTGGCTTCATCCTTATAATCAAAGTTGATACCATTGGTACCCTTGAGCCCTTCTTCCACAGATGGCACAGTTGTTACTACTGCTATCTTGCTATTCTTGGCCATAGAAGACCCTTGGAGAAAGCCGATTCCTACAGATAAGGCTAAAAAGAGGAACGGCGAAATCACCATAAAGAAGAAACTCCACGACTTGACATGTCGAAGATAGGTTTCCTTCATTACAACCCACATATTTCTCATACTTCCACCCCTGATTCTAGTTTAAAAATTTCATCGATTGTTGGAGCTTGTTGGTCAAAGGTCGCGATGTATTGACCTTGAGTGAGGATGGGGAAGAGTTCTCTTCCAGCGCTCTCATCATCTAGGATCAATTTCCAACTGCCTTGCTTGGTCAAGCTCACCTGTTTGACATGAGGAAGATTTTCCAATTCTTCCTTGCTTCGTTCACTTGAAACAAAGAGACGCGTTTTCCCGTATTGATTGCGAACTTCTTGGACCGGTCCATGCAAGACTACACGCCCATCTCGAATCATGAGAATATCATCGCAAAGCTCCTCGACATTGGTCATGACATGGTCTGAAAAGATAATGGTTGCACCGCGCTCTTTCTCTTTCAAGATGACCTGCTTGAGCAACTCAGTATTGACTGGATCCAAACCACTAAAAGGCTCATCCAAGATAATCAAGTCTGGCTCATGGATGAGGGTGATAATGAGCTGAATTTTCTGCTGATTCCCTTTGGAGAGGCTCTTGATTTTGTCGGTCAATTTGCCCTTCACTTCGAGTTTTTCCATCCATTGAGGGAGTTTTTCCTTGACTTCCTTAGCATCCATGCCCTTTAGAGTCGCCAAGTAGCGAACTTGCTCAAGGACTGTCAGTTTGGGCATGAGGCTACGTTCCTCAGGCAGATAACCAATCCGAGCATAGGTTTCCTGACGAATCTCCTGCCCATCCAGACTGATCTCTCCTTGATACTCTAAAAATTTCAACATACTGTGGAAAATCGTTGTTTTCCCAGCCCCATTCTTCCCGACCAAGCCCAGAATCCTTCCTGGACTTGCCTGAAAATCGACACCAAACAAGACTTGCTTGGGACCGAAACTTTTCTCTAGATTTCTTACTTCTAACATTTTCCACCTCCGAGATATGTTGCACTTATTATACTCCTTTTTGATAGCCTTTACAATCATTTGTATCCATTTTTATCGTGATTTTTTATAGTAAAAATCTACCAAATTTAAGGCTTTTAAAGAGCTCCAGTGATAGCTTTAGTATAGCTCAGTAAAGACTGGATGGGTGTTTTTCTCCTCAACTGTCGCTTTTTTCTTCTGAACTGTCCTTTTGAAACTAAAAATCCACCCCGAAGGATGGATTGAAAATTTAACGCACTTCTGCATGGACTTTTTCTTCGAGAGAAGTTTGGATTTTTTCCATGTAACGTGCTACTTCTTCGTCCGTCAAGCTATCTTCTGGATTTTGGAAGGTTAGGCTATAAGCCATTGACTTCATACCAAGTCCTAATTTTTCACCTGAGAAGACGTCGAAGAGTTTGATATCTGTCAAACGTTTCACGCCTGCAGCTTGGATAGCATCTACAACTTCTTGATGAGTCACTTCTGCCTTGAGGAGAAGGGCAATATCACGGCTAACTGCTGGGAACTTGGTGATTTCCACAAATGGAGCAGCTGGCTGAAGCGCTGCTTCGATGGCTGAAAGGTTAAGTTCAGCTACATACGTTTCTGGAATATCGTAAGCCTTGGCCGTAACAGGGTGCACTTGACCGAGGAAACCGACTACTTGATCACCGAGTGAGATCAAGGCTGTACGTCCTGGGTGGAGACTTGCAATCTCAGCTGTTGCTGTATAAGTTACTTGGAGTCCCAAACGAGCAAAGAGAGCTTCAAGGATTCCCTTAGCATAGAAGAAATCAACTGGAATCGTTGCTGTTTGGAAGTCTTTTTCTGCAACCAAGCCTGTCAAGGCAAGAGCAAAACTGTTGATTTCGTTTGGCAAGTCTTCTTTTGGATTGCCTGTTTGTTCAAAGACTTTTCCAATCTCATAAAGAGCCAAGTTTTTGTTCTTACGAGCCACGTTGTAGGCCACCGTATCCAAAATACCTGAGACCATATTTTGACGGAGAACGGAACGATCCACAGTCATTGGCCACATGAGTTCTGTTAGCTTGCTTGGTTGAGCTGTAAACTCAACTGCTTTCTCAGGAGTTGTCAGAGCGTAGGTGATGATTTCAGTCAGTCCTGCTCCTTCAGCAATGGTACGAACTTGGCGACGAAGTTTCTGTGTCGCTGTTAATTCACCAGCTGTACCGTCATCTTTTGGAAGGCTGGTTGGCAAGCGGTCATAACCATAGATACGGGCAATTTCTTCAAAGAGGTCTGCTTCGATGGTGATATCCCAACGACGACGTGGGACGCTGACAGTAAAGCTGTCTGCATTTCCAGAAAGCCCAAAGCCAAGACGACGGAAGACGTCTTCTACATCCGCGTAAGAAAGTTCTGTACCAAGGACACGGTTGACGTCTGTAAGAGTGGAAGAAACTTCTACATCAGAAGTATCAAGTTCACCAGCTGAAACGATGCCCTTACGCACCGTCGCACCTGCAAGTTCCGCAATCAGGCTAGCTGCAGCATCAAGAGCTTCATTGACTGTTGCCACATTAATGCCTTTTTCAAAGCGAGAAGACGATTCCGAACGAAGGTTGAGGCGACCGCTAGTCTTGCGGATGGATTTGCCATTGAAAACAGCTGCTTCAAGGACCACACGACTGGATTTTTCAGAGATTTCTGTAGCTTGTCCGCCCATAACACCTGCAAGGGCAACTGGCTTGTCTGCTACAGTGATGACTAGGTCAGTTTCTGCAAGTTCACGTTCTTCACCGTCCAAGGTCACCAATTTTTCACCAGCACGCGCTTCACGTACGCGGATATCAGTCCCTTCAAAGGTATCCAAATCAAAGGCATGCATGGGTTGACCAAAGTAGAGCAGGATATAGTTGGTCACGTCTACAACGTTGTTGATAGGACGGATGCCTTCGTTCATAAGAAGGTTTTGCAACCATTGTGGACTTGGTGCGATGGTCACATTGTCCAAGATACGGGCCGCATAGTAAGGTGCCTTGTCTGTCTCAATACCTACAGAAAGAGCATCTGCTGCACTTTCATTCGTTTCTGTTAAACTGAATTCTTTAAAGCTAACTGCCTTGTCATAGATGGCTGCTACTTCGTGAGCTACTCCACGCATAGATAGAGCATCTGCACGATTTGGTGTGATAGAAAGTTCGATAATTTCATCATCCAAGTCTAGATATGAGAAGACTTCCTCACCTGGAACGGCATCTTCTGGCAAGATTTGGATGCCATCTGCGAATTCCTTTGGCACAACGGAGTCAGAAATCCCCAATTCACCAAGTGAACAAATCATTCCGAGAGACTCAAGACCACGAATTTTCCCTTTTTTGATCTTGTAATTGTCCGCGATACGAGCTCCTGGAAGAGCCACCATGACCTTGATACCAGCACGTACATTTGGAGCACCACAAACGATTTGACGGGCTTCTTCTTCGCCAACATTAACCTGACAAACATGGAGGTGAGTTTCTGGCACATCTTCGCAAGAAAGCACCTCACCGACGACAATTTTTGAGAGACCAGCAGCCGGTGATTCGACACCTTCTACCTCAATCCCTGTGGTTGACATTTTTTCAGCCAACTCTTGTGATGGCACATCAATGTCCACCAACTCTTTTAACCATTTATAAGATACAAGCATAATTTAGTTCTCCAGAATGACAGTTGCCACTCTAGTTCTTTTCCTTTCCTATCATTTCAATAGAAGAATCCTCTTCTTACCTTAATTTCTTTTTCAGTAACCAATCCGTATCTACTTTTTGACCAACCATAAAACTATGTTGGCTAAATTTTTCAAAACCATATCGGTTATAAAACGCTTGAGCTTTTGTATTATGCTCCCAAACACCTAACCAAGCCCAGGAAAAACTATTTTTGGTAGCAAGTTCAAGAGCGAATTCAAACAGTTGCTTACCTAGTCCAAATCCTTGGAATTTTTGTAGCACATAGAGGCGTTGAATTTCAAAAGCATCCTCTAATTCTCTCTCAGTCTGAGCACTTCCCCAGTTGACTTTGAGAAAACCAGCTATCTCCTCTTCATGCATAATGAAATAGGTTTCGGAATCTGGATTTTCCAACTCAGTTGACAAAACTCTCGGACTATAAGTCTCTTCAAAGTATTCCTGTAACTGCTCTTCCGTATTATCATGAGCAAATGTTTCACGAAAGGTTTGTTTGGCAATTTTGGACAACATCCCAATATCTGCCTTTTCTACTTTTCTAATCATTATTTAAACTGTTCTGAGAAGCGGACATCGCCTTGGTAGAACCCACGGATATCGTTGATTCCGTAGCGGAGCATAGCGACACGTTCTTGTCCAAGACCAAAGGCAAATCCAGAATAAACAGTCGCATCGATTCCACTCATTTCAAGGACACGTGGGTGAACCATACCGGCCCCCATAATCTCAATCCAACCTGTTTTCTTACATACGTTACAGCCTTCTCCACCACACTTGAAGCAGGAAACATCCACCTCAACAGATGGCTCTGTGAATGGGAAATAAGATGGACGCAAACGGATCTGACGCTCTTCGCCAAACATTTTTTGGACAATCAACTGAAGGGTTCCTTGAAGGTCAGCCATAGAGATGTTTTTCCCAACAACCAATCCTTCGATTTGGTGGAATTGGTGACTGTGGGTCGCATCGTCCGTATCACGACGGAACACACGTCCTGGTGAGATCATCTTCAAAGGACCTTTTGAAAAATCATGGGCATCCATAGCACGCGCCTGAACTGGAGACGTGTGAGTACGGAGCAAGATTTCTTCTGTGATGTAGAAAGTATCCTGCATATCGCGAGCTGGGTGATCTTTTGGAAGGTTCATACGCTCAAAGTTGTAGTAGTCTTGCTCCACTTCAAAACCATCCACGACTTGGTAACCCATCCCAATGAAAATATCTTCGATTTCTTCACTTGTTTGTGTGAGAACATGACGGTGACCAGTCGCAACTGGGCGACCTGGAAGTGTCACATCGATGCTCTCACTTGCTAGTTGAGCTGCGACTTTCTTTTCTTCCAAGAGCTTAGCTGTTTCTTCAAAGGCCGCTGTCAAGACATCACGCGCTTCATTGACGTGTTTCCCGATGATTGGACGCATCTCAGCAGAGACATCCTTCATCCCTTTGAGGATTTCCGTAAGCGACCCTTTTTTACCAAGGACAGAGACACGCAAGTCTTGCATCTCTTTTTCATTTTCAGCAGTAATCTGCTTCAAGCTAGCCAGCGTTTCTTCGCGAAGCGCTTTTAATTGTTCTTCAATAGTTGACATAATTCCTCCATCAGTCGCTCGTAGATAAAAAGAAAACCACATGCCAAAAACTCCACTCGGAGCGTTGACACGCGGTACCATCCGTTTCATCTGACAAGTCAGACCTTCATTTCTAAATCCATGCGCAAGTGAATTCGCCCAGCTTTCATATAGAGAGCTTGCAGTCACGGCTCTCCTCCCTGATATACTTCCCTTGAGTTACTAGTCTTGCGGATTCCTATTCAATTACTACTTAGTTTATCAGATTTTTAGTTAAAAAACAAGTTAGATTAGACTAATTTCAATATAAAAAGGAACAAGACACAATGCATTACCTATTTGTAGGATCTGTTTCACCTGCTTTCCTTTTCAATAAAAGAGTTGCTGCTTGATTAAAACCATCACACCAGTTATACCATTTTGCTTCATACTCATCTTGAGATACGATATGATTTTTTAAATCCAGAACAGAGTAAATCTTTCTTTCCTCACAAGCTTGCGCATAGAGATAATACAGTTCATCGCCACCATCTCTATCCCACTCAGCAGAAATCGTATCCCTACCTGCCAATAAAGCCTGATAAGCCCTGTGATGCCCGTCTGTAATCAGCAAGCAGTCTCCGAATGCAAGAACACTGATTGGAGCAACATTGATTATTTCTACCGACTGATAAAGCATCTGGATATCTTGTAACTTCTTTTCTGATAAGTATAGTTGAGTCGGATGGAGATCTGTTATATTGACTTTCATTTCTTTTTCCTCAAAGGAATTTGATGCTCACTTCTGCTTGCCTTTAAATCGCCATTGGAAGCGGAGCTTGTCATAGAAGGGAAATTCGATAAACAAGACTCCCAAGCCCACACAGAGACTGGCAAGGACGTCTGATGGATAGTGAACTCCCAGATAGACTCTCGATACCAGCACACTGACTAGGTAGAGACCTAGCACGATTTGTACGATTTTTCTCCATACTGGATCTTTAATTCGTTGACTGAGAATGACAATCAGAGTGCCTACCATCAAAGTTACAGCCAGAGAATGGCCGCTTGGGAAGGAAAATCCCTTCTCCTCTACCAAGTGTAAGATAGTTGGTCGTGGGCGCTGGTAAATATTTTTAAAGGTCACGATCAAAAGACCGGCTAAGGCTAGATTGCCCGCCATGAAGTAGCTTTCTATCTTCCACTGCTTACGATAAAAGATAAAAGTTGCGATGGCAACCCAGGTGATAATCACTGGAATATCAATCAAATGCGTAAGGGCACGGAACAGAACTGTCAAATAATCTGGCAAGTCCCCACGAAGAGCTGTCTGAAGCGGTTGGTCAAAACCGATCAGCGTTTCAGGGTAAAACTTAACCATATAGCCAAGAAGGACGAAAAGTAAAAGGGCAAAACTGCCCTTCATTAAAAATGTTTGTTTATCTCTCATAATGTTTTAAGGTTGGTTTCAAGAGGACGTATAACAACCAGAATGAAACGGCAAAGATTACACCCTCAATCAAGTTAAAAGGTAATACCATAGTCATTAGGTAGTTGGAAAGTCCCAAAATTTTTCCAATATCAAAGTTGGCAAACTTCGCGTACAAAGGAACAGCATAGACATAGTTGAGAACCAACATAGCAGCAGTCAAGCCGACAGTTCCCGCTAGAGATGCTAGTAGGAAACGAAGGGTGCTGCGTTCCTTTTTCCAAATCAAACCAAAAGCGATAACAAAAACTCCCAAGGCTACGACATTCATTGGCAAGCCAATGTAGGTATTCACTCCCTGGCTATTGAGAAGCAACTTCAAGAGTGAGCGCATCAAGAGAATGCCTAGAGCAGCTGGCAAATCCATCACCACCAAACCCACAAGGACTGGCAAGATACTAAACTCAATCTTGAGGAAGGTTGCCGCTGGCAAGAGCGGAAAGTCAAAGTACATCAGCACAAATGAAATGGCTGATAAAATCGCAATGGTCGAAATTCGACGTGTGTTTGTCATAACAGGTTCCTCCAATTTTCTATAAAATCAGAAGAAGTTGGAAAGGATCCCTCTATCTATTCTCACTTTTTATATCCGAAAAGTTCCCCCTCACTCTTTTGAGCAAGCGGTTGCAATTCATCAATAAACTCATCAGAACAGACAAAGCCATTCTTTCGTCTTCTCCCATCCAGACTATACTGTCGGTTGTGGAATCGCACCACATCAGCTTGCGCTCGCGGACTTCTTTAACTAAGATATTTTAGATTAATCTAGGCGTCGCAGTTGAAGATAATACTTGAGTATATCGAGACAAGACAACGAAGAGTAAGCCAAAATAGCTAGTTAAAGTCACCGCCGGTCGGGAATTACACCCAGCCCTGAAGACCCCTTTATCATAACAAAAAACGCTTGCAAGTGCAAGCATTTTGTTTATTTCAATTTATCTGCTTCATAGGTATGAACAAGCTCAAGACCCGCAAAGTTCTGCTGACGGAGCGCTTCATAGACAATCATGCATACGGTATTGGAAACATTGAGACTGCGGACATGTTCATCATTCATAGGAATACGGAGAGCCTTTTCGGGATGCTCCCGCATAAAGTCCTCAGGCAAGCCCTTGTCTTCACGTCCAAAGAGAAAATAATGGTCTTCGTCCGTCGATAAATCTGCTTCAGAATAGACCTTTTCCGCAAATTTTGAAATCAGATAGAGTTTACCCTTCATCTGAGACATGAAATCTTCCAAACTGTCATAAAAATAAATCTCAAGCTTATCCCAGTAGTCCAAACCAGCTCGCTTCATCTTGCGGTCATCAATCGGAAATCCCATCGGTTTGATGATGTGAAGGGGAGAATTGGTCGCAGCGCAAGTACGCGCAATATTACCTGTGTTTTGTGGAATCTGAGGTTCAAATAATACAATGTGATTTGTCATGACTGGCTTCCTTTTATCATTGCAAAAAAATAGCCACACTGCCCGGAGTCAAGCTCAGCAAACAGCGTGGTTAAGGCATCGTTAACTTACCTCACAACAGGTTTGAAGTAAATCAGCGAAACTACTTCCTTAGTATAACACTTTCAGAATCATTGTCAATAGAAATGACTTGATTTTTTTACTTTTTTTAATGATATTTTCATGTTTGGTCATTCCCTTTCTGAAAAGGGATAGTAAGAGAGTAATATCACTCCAAATCGGAGACATCGTTATAGAAATTAAGCAAATGTAGCTTCAAAACTTGAAAAAGGCCTTTCTTCCCTTAAAAATCGCCTTAGCAAGTGCATTTTTTGCTAAAAAAGGGTATGATAGTTACATCATGAAAAAGTAGGTTTTTTATATGAAAATTGTCCTTGTTGGTGGAGGGAAAGTTGGTTTCGCCCTCTGTCGTTCACTGGTTGCAGAAAACCATGACGTTGTCCTCATCGAACAAGATGAGGCTGTCCTCAATCACATTGTCAGTCGCTTTGATATCATAGGACTCCTTGGAAATGGTGCTGACTTTGCCATCTTGGAGCAAGCCGGTGTTCAAGAGTGTGATATCTTTATCGCCCTAACCGAATACGATGAAGTGAATATGATTTCAGCGGTACTTGCTAAAAAAATGGGCGCTAAAGAAACCATCGTTCGGGTTCGAAATCCTGAATACTCTAATGCCTATTTTAAAGAGAAAAATATTCTTGGATTTTCACTTATTGTTAATCCAGAGCTCCTGGCAGCGCGTGCGATCTCAAATATCATTGATTTCCCTAATGCCCTCTCTGTCGAACGATTTGCTGGAGGTCGGGTCAGTCTCATGGAGTTTGTTGTCAAGGATTCTAGCGGTCTTTGTCAAATGCCAATCTCAGATTTCCGTAAAAAATTTGGTAATGTTATCGTCTGTGCTATGGAGAGAGATCATCAACTGATGATTCCAAGTGGTGATGTTACTATCCAAGACAAGGATAGGATTTTTGTTACGGGAAATCGTGTAGATATGATGCTTTTCCATAACTATTTTAAATCTCGTGCAGTGAAAAGCTTGCTTATCGTCGGAGCTGGAAAGATTGCTTATTATCTACTCGGCATTTTAAAAGACAGTCGCATTGATACCAAGGTCATCGAGATCAATCCTGAAAGAGCTCGTTTCTTCAGCGAAAAGTTCCCCAATCTCTATATTGTCCAAGGAGATGGAACTGCAAAAGACATTTTGCTGGAAGAAAGTGCTCCCCACTATGATGCAGTCGCAACCTTGACTGGAGTTGATGAGGAAAATATCATCACCTCTATGTTTCTTGACCGAGTTGGTGTCCATAAGAATATCACCAAGGTCAACCGAACAAGCCTTTTAGAGATTATCCACGCGCCTGATTTTTCAAGTATCATCACACCAAAAAGCATCGCAGTGGATACCATTATGCACTTTATCCGTGGTCGAGTAAACGCTCAGTATTCAGACCTTCAAGCCATGCACCATCTCGCAAACGGTCAAATTGAAACTCTCCAATTCCAAATCAAGGAAGCTAATAAAATGACTGCCAAACCTCTATCACAGTTGAAATTGAAAAAAGGGGTTCTCATCGCAGCCATTATCCGAAAAGGAAAAACAATCTTCCCTACTGGAGAGGATATGCTTGAGGTGGGAGACAAGTTACTCGTGACGACCTTATTGCCAAATATCACCAAAATTTATGATTTGATTGAGAGGTAAAAAATGAATAAAAGTATGATTCGTTACCTCCTCTCAAAACTTCTCTTGATTGAGGCTGTTCTTCTCCTAGTTCCTGTTAGTGTAGCGATCTATTACCAAGAATCCAGTCAAGTATTTATCGCTCTCTTTTCTACGATTGGAATTTTAGTCCTTCTCGGTGGTCTAGGCGTTTTACGGAAACCGAAAAATCAACGGATTTATGCCAAGGAAGGGGTCTTAATTGTTGCCCTCTGTTGGATTCTATGGTCTTTCTTTGGTGGCCTCCCCTTTGTCTTTTCAGGACAAATCCCCAGCGTCATCGATGCCTTCTTTGAAATCAGTTCTGGATTTACGACTACAGGAGCAACTATCCTGAACGATGTTTCCGTTCTCACTCGTTCCCTCCTCTTCTGGCGAAGTTTCACCCACTTAATCGGAGGGATGGGGGTACTCGTCTTTGCGCTTGCCATTATGGACAATGCCAAGAATAGTCACTTGGAGGTGATGAAGGCTGAGGTCCCTGGACCTGTCTTTGGCAAGGTCGTATCCAAGCTAAAAAACACTGCCCAGATTCTCTATCTGCTTTATCTGGCTCTCTTCTCCCTTTTTGTGATTATCTACTACCTAGCAGGCATGCCTCTCTATGATAGTTTTGTCATCGCTATGGGAACAGCAGGAACTGGGGGCTTTACCGTCTATAACGACGGAATTGCCCACTACGGTAGCTCACTCATCACCTATCTAGTTAGTATCGGAGTTCTGGTTTTTGGGGTTAACTTCAATCTCTACTACTACCTCATGCTCCGTCGGGTTAAGGCTTTCTTTGGAGATGAAGAACTACGAGCATATATCATCATTGTTCTAGTTTCTACCGGCTTGATTACGCTTAATACGCTCCACCTCTACCAAGGGGTCTCTAAGAGTGTTGAAATGGCCTTCTTCCAGGTTTCCAATATCATCACGACAACAGGTTTTGGTTACGGAGATATTACCAACTGGCCCCTTTTCTCCCAGTTTATCCTCCTCTTCCTCATGGGAATCGGTGGATCAGCTGGCTCAACTGCAGGTGGTCTTAAGATGATCAGAGGACTTATCCTCTCTAAAATCGCAAAAAATCAGATTTTGTCCACTTTATCCCCTCACCGTGTTTTGACTCTACACGTCAATAAAACTGTGATTGATAAGGATACCCAGCACAAAATTCTTAAATATTTTGCTATCTATATGATGATTATTCTCTCTCTCATCTTTATCGTCAGTCTTGATAGCAATGATTTTCTAGTCGTGACCAGTGCGGTCTTCAGCTGTTTTAACAATATCGGACCTATTCTAGGTACAACCTCGAGTTTTGCCATCTTTAGTCCTATCTCTAAAATCCTCCTCTCCTTTGCAATGATTGCAGGTCGCTTAGAGATATACCCCATTTTGCTACTCTTTATGAAACGCACTTGGTCTAAACGCTAATGATAATACAATCCCCCTTTTACAAGTTCGTAGAAGGGGAATTTTTCTATTAAAAAGGAGAAGACCTTTCGGTCCTCTCCTAATTTGTTTATTCTTTAAGAGCTTTCTTGTAACGAGTAAGTTCTGCTTGATTGGCCCAAACATAGTGACCTGGACGAATTTCTACCATAGATGGCTTGTCGGTCTCATAGTCATGTTGGTCAGGATCGTAAACTTTCAAGACCTTCTTGCGTTCCAAGATTGGATCTGGAATCGGTACAGCAGATAGAAGTGCTTGAGTGTATGGGTGAACAGGATTGTTAAACAACTCCTCTGTCTCCGCCACTTCGACAATAACTCCCTTATAGATAACCGCGATACGATCTGAGATAAAGCGAACAACTGACAAGTCATGCGCGATAAAGAGATAGGTCAAGCCCAACTCTTTTTGGAACTTCTTGAGCAAGTTTAAGACTTGCGCACGCACTGATACGTCCAAGGCTGAAATTGGTTCATCCGCAATAACGAAATCAGGCTCCATCACAAGAGCACGGGCAATCCCGATACGCTGACGTTGACCACCAGAAAACTCGTGTGGGTAACGGGTCAAGTGTTCTTTCAAAAGCCCAACTTCATGAATCATCTTTTGAACTTTTTCTTTACGATCTTCTTCGTCTTTGAACAAGTGGTAGTTGTAAAGACCTTCAGAGATGATATAGTCAACCGTCGCACGCTCATTCAAGCTGGCTGCAGGGTCCTGGAAAATCATCTGGATACGACGGATCAAGTCTGAGGATTCCTTATGAGATTTTTTCCCATTGATTTTATGACCATCAAAGATGATCTCACCTTTACTGGTATTATTTAGACCAATAATAGCACGACCAATGGTTGTTTTCCCACTACCAGACTCTCCTACAAGAGAGAAAGTTTCTCCCTTGTTGATAAAGAAATTGGCGTTTTTAACCGCGACAAACTTCTTACTTCCTTCACCGAAGGAAATTTCTAAATCTTTAATTTCTACTAATTTTTCAGACATTTCCTTCCTCCTAGTCTTCTAGATGAGCAAAGCCCATTTTATCACGAATCTTGTCATGCAAATTTGCGATGACCCCAGGTTTTTCAACTTTAGGAGCATTCTCATGAAGCAACCAAGTCTTAGCCCAGTGGGTATCAGTGACTGAAAACTTAGGTGCCTTCTCTTCAAAATCAATTTGCATCGCGTAATCTGAACGAAGGGCAAAGGCATCACCTTTCAACTCAGTATAAAGAGACGGTGGTGTTCCAGGGATAGAGTACAATTCCCCTTTATCGTCAGCAAGTTGAGGCAAGCTAGACAAGAGACTCCAAGTATATGGATGACGTGGGTCGTAGAAAACTTCCTCAACAGTTCCGTATTCTACAATTTCACCAGCATACATAACCGCTACCTTATCCGCAATACTTGCTACCACACCAAGGTCATGGGTGATAAAGATAATGGTAAAGTGGTACTCATTTTGTAAAGTTTTAAGCAAATCAATGATTTGTGCTTGAATGGTAACGTCAAGGGCCGTTGTCGGCTCGTCACAGATTAAGATATCTGGACGACAGGCAAGGGCAATCGCGATAACGATACGTTGACGCATCCCTCCAGAATATTGGAAAGGATACTCATCAAAACGTTTTTCAGCGTCTGGAATTCCGACCTTGTTCATATAGTCGATTGCCATCTCTTTGGCTTCCTTGGCTGTTTTTCCTTGGTGTTTAACGATTACTTCAGTGATTTGGCTACCAATTGTATTGATTGGGTCCAAACTTGTCATAGGGTCTTGGAAGATGGTCGCAATTTTAGCACCACGAATCTTCTCCCATTCCTTGTTAGAAGTAAGAGCTGTCAAGTCTTGTCCACGATAGTCGATGCTTCCTTGGGCAATACGTCCATTGTCTTCTAACATCCCTGTAAAGGTTTTTGTTAATACAGATTTACCAGAACCTGATTCACCTACCAGGGCCAGAACTTCCCCTTCAATCAGGTCCAAAGAAACTCCTCGGATAGCTGTCAGAACTTTGTCACGAACGTCAAATTCCACGACAATATCGCGAGCAGTCAAAATTACATCTTTTCCTTTTATCATGTCTACTCCTATCTATGTGTACGTGGATCACTAGCATCCGCTAGGTTTTGACCAACAACGAAGAGAGAAAGAGACACCAAAATCAAGGTTGTCAATGGAATCCAGAACAAGTAAGCGTTGGTCGTAACGTTTTGTGAGTAATCTGAGATCAAACGTCCCAGACTTGGCACTGTTACAGGCAATCCCAATCCAAAGAAGGAAAGGAAGGCTTCATAAGAGATGAAGCTTGGCAACATCAAGGTCATCGTAGAAACAATAACGGATACCAATTGTGGCATGATATTTTTAACGATGATTTTAAAGGTTGGTGTCCCAAGTGTTTGGGAAGCAAGGTTGTATTCCAAGTCACGGTAACGCATGATTTGGATACGAATCATATAAGCAATCCCAATCCAAGTTGTCACACTCATGGCAAAAATCAGATTCCAGAAACCAGCACCGATTGAGTAAGTCAAGACAATGACAATCAAGAGAGATGGAATGTTTGAAATAATGTTATAAACTTCCATCATGACACGGTCTACAGATTTTGAAATTCCCCAGATTCCACCAACAATAACCCCAATTACAAGGTTGATAAAAGTTGCAATGACAGAGATGAGGATAGAGTTACGCGCACCAAACCAAACCCCGTCAAACAAGGATTTACCATTACTATCTGTACCAAACCAATGTTCAGCATTGGGTTTGATAAAACGAGCAGAAAAGTCATTGACCTTACTTACATCGTTGAAGTCAAAGTTTGAGAACATTGGGTAAATAAAGCTCATCAAGATAATGGCAACCAAAATCCCCAACATAATGACTGTTGATTTTTTCTTTAGAAATTGTCTAAATACAGAACCCCAGTATGAATAGGCAGGGGCGTCAATTGTTTCAGAGGCAAAATCGTCACGTTTTACGAACTGAAATTTTTCTTTTCCGATTGTTGACATTATTTGCCTCCTTTCTCTGTCAATTTAATACGTGGGTCAAGCATGGTCATCCAGATATCTCCTACAAAGAGTGAGAAGATAGAAATACATGTAAAGATGAAGACGAGACCAACTACCATTGAGTTGTTTGATGCCTTAACAGAGTCAATCAACATTTTACCCATACCTGGGAAGGCGAAGACTGTTTCTGTCAATGTTGCACCACCAATAACTCCGATTACGGCACCAGGAATACCTGAAACCAAAGGAACCATGGCATTTTTAAAGATGTGTTTATTTGAAATTTCTTTTTCAGACAAACCTTTGGCGCGAGCAAAACGTACGAAGTCCTGAGATTGCAAATCGATCATGTAACGACGAATCCAGATAGCCGTACTTGGCGCTCCCAACAAACCTAGAATGACTGCTGGCAGAACATAAGAACGCCAATCTCCAGCCCCCAAGATAGGGAATGAGTCTGGCAGACCGATTGATGATCCAATCAAGCGCACAATATATACCAAGGCAATCGTTGGAAGAGCAAGCAAGAAGGTTAGAGCACCTGTCGAGAAGCTGTCAATCCAAGTATTCTTGTGGCGAGCCATAGCAGATCCAAGTGGAATAGCGATAGCATACGAAATAATCAAACCAATCAAACCAGCAACAGCTGAACTTGCAATCATAGATGGGTATTGGTAATTGCTTTCTGTAGCTGTATATGGATCATCTTTACCATAGTTGGCTACTTCACGCGCATCTGCTTGACTTGGAGATTTGTAGGTACGAGAATAGATGTCTACAGATGAAGTCTTTTTACCTGTAGGGAATTGAACTTCTGCTGTCTTAGTTTGTCCCTGACCTTGTGTGATAACTTGAAGCACTGGAGTGTTTGCATAAGTTGGGTAAGAATCACCTAAGTTAACGTTCACAAAGTTTTGGTGAACAAATGGGAATTGGTTGTTGAAATACAAAAGATACTTATGTTTTGTACCTGAACCAACCAATGACCAACCAATAGCAGGATCGTTTTCAAAACGAAGATAGCGTTGCAAGTTTGGATTCTCAGGGTCCTGAATCTTGTTTGTATGATCGACATCAATCAAGTTCGCATAGAATTTGAAAACACGTTCAAAAATCGGAATTTCACGCGTAGCATAGAATTGACCACTTTCTGAGAATACACCTAGCGTCCAACCATTTCCTAGTTGGTTGATGTATTTTTCGTAGATTGCCTTGTTGGTATCATTGGCATCTACTGTTACAGATGAGTCCATCGTGCTCGCTCTTTCTTGCAACTCTTTGGTATCGTAGTACTCGATATAGCCCATCCGCTCATAAACGGTATTTTCATAATTGTCTCGTTTATCTGGCGTCGTTGCAATCTTGTTATAGTTGGTATCCTGCTTGAAAATCAATTTCCGAGGAACCATCGTATAGATAATTGTGTAGGTCAAGGTTGTCACCAAGAAAATAGACAACAATGAACGCAATACACGCATAAAAATATATTTCTTCATATCGTTTCCTTTTAAAATCCCAAAAGAACCTTCTCCTCATGGAGAGAAAGTTCTCTTGAGAGTTATTTATTTAACGTGATTAGCCAATTCTTTTTGAACTTTTTCGTTTGATTCTTTTTTCTCTTTGAGCCATTTTTCACGAGCTTGTTCATAGTCAGCTTTGGTTACAACCTTGTCTTGTAACTGAATATACTTGAAGTATACATCTGAGCCTTTATCTCCAGATTGGCTATATGATGCAGAGAATGGTACAACACGAGAAATGAATGGTGCAGCACCAGTTGATGACATAGCTGGCAAGATGAGTGAGCTATCTGTCAACCAAGCTTGAGCAGCAGCGTATTTTTCATAACGAACATTCAAGTCGCTTGTTTCTTTAGCTGCTTCATCAACTAGCTTATCGTATTCTTTCAAACCAACTTGAGCCGCTGCAGCATTATCTGCACCTTCGTAACCCATGTATGTTTTTGTTTGTTCAGCATTTGTTGTTTTCAAGATATCAAGGTAAGTTGATGGATCTTCATAGTCAGGGTTCCATCCAACAGCACCTGAGAGATCCCAGTCTTCTGCTGCTGCATTCGCCGCATAGTAGGTAATATTAGTAAACTCATCTTTAGAAACTTGTTGGATATCGATGACTACATTGTCTTCTCCAAGCACTGTTTCAACGGATTGTTTGAAGGATTGAATACGTGCGATATAGTTTTTAGCTGTTTGGTCTACTGGAACATCCAAATGGATAGGGAATTTTACACCTTCTGCTTCCAATGCTGTTTTGGCTTTGGCAAATTCAGCTTTTGCTTTATCGGCGTTGAAGAGTCCATCTTGACCATCCGCAAAGTTTACATTCTTCCACTCATCACCGTAAGCAGCCATCTTTTCAGTTACCAAGTCACCGAAAGTTTTTTCACCTGCAGAGACAAAGTCAGGTTTTACAAAGAGGTTACGAACGGCACGAGGAGCACCTTCTTTACCATTTACTTGAGCTGAGTAAGACGTACGGTCAAAGGCAAAGTTCAAGGCTTGACGGAAATCCTTGTTAAGGAGGGCTTTCTTAGTAGAAGTCTTCTCTTCGTCAGTTGTCTTAGAAGTGTATTTGTAACCTTGGCGGTCAATATTCACACCCAAACCACCAATACCAGGTCCTGATGGGGTGTAGAAGATATTTTCCTTGTAGGTTTCTTCTACTTTAGAGTAGTTTGAACTTGTTGGGTAAAGACGGGCATAGCTATAAGCTCCACTTGTAAAGTTACGTTCAATTGACTCTTGGTCTGAACCATCATAGTAAGCAAGGGTTACTTTATCAATATGAACATTATCTTTGTCCCAGTAGTTTTCATTCTTAGCGAACTCGATAGATGACTTAGCAGTCAAACCTTTCAGCAAGAATGGTCCATTGTAAAGCAATGATGTAGGGTCAGTCGCTTTAGCAAAGTCAGATCCTTTTGATTTTTCAAATTCTTCGTTCAATGGCCAGAAGATTGCGTAGGCCATCTTAGAGTTCCAGTATGGTTCTGGTTGGTTCAAAGTATACTCAAGAGTATAATCATCAACTGCCTTTACACCTACTGAAGAAAAGTCTTTTGTATTACCTGCTAAATAATCAGACAATCCTTTAACAGAATTTTCTGCTAGGTAAATTGCTTCTGATTTTTTATCAGCTGCGTGTTTCAAACCATTCACAAAGTCTTTGGCTGTCACTTCAGCATACTCTTCGCCATCTGATGTAAACCATTTAACACCTTTACGAATCTTGTAGGTATAAGTCAAACCGTCTTTTGAGACTGACCAGTCTTCTGCAACTGCAGGGACTAGATTCCCATACTTGTCGTTTGTGAAGAGACCATCGATACCGTTTGAAGTGGCAATCTTAGTACTTTGTTTCCCTGAAATGAGGTAATCCAAAGTTTCTGGGTCAGCTGAATAAACATAGCCATAATTTTTTGGCGCTGTTGAATCAGATGATTTTGAAGAACCGCAAGCAGCTAAAACGCCAGTTGCTAATAGGGCAATTCCTGCTGCGACAAATACTCTACTTTTTTTCATATTGTTAACTCCTCTTTGAAAAATTTAGGCTTATTGTCAATTATATCATATATTATCTAAAAAGTAAACGAATTTTCAGAATATTTAGGCGTATACCCTCAAAAAAACTTTCATTTGTCAAATTTCTACACTCTTTGTTTGCTATCTAGGTGATTAGATGGTAATTTTACAGCCTGTGAAGACTGATTCCCAGACTTTCTCTCTTTGTTTTAAAGCCTGTCATAAAAAGGGAAAGTTTCCTAAATTGGATTTTCGTTTAAGAAACTATTGACGTAGAATCATTTTCAAGGTATAATAATAAACGTTGAGGCGGTATAGCCAAGTGGTAAGGCACGGCTCTGCAAAAGCTTGATCGTCGGTTCAAATCCGTCTACCGCCTTATAGTAAACCAAAAGACTCCCCGTGAGTCTTTTTTCTTATAAATGGGAGCTTGAGCACCTGATGGTGACTCAAGCTCTTTTATTCTGTTTCTTCTTCATTTTCTACTTCAGTGATTTGAACTTTCACCTTGGTAACACGTCCGTTTTTCACCTTGTCGTTGGTGAGTTTGATTTGTTTGTTTTGGCTAACCAACTCAAAGCTGATTTTTTCAGTTGTTGGAATGGTTCCAACTCCAGTTAGATAGTAGCCTGCGATAGTATCAACGTCATCACTTTCCAATTCAACATTAAAATAGGCATTGAAGTCATTGAGAGTCATCGTCCCCTGAACGATGTAGGTATCGTCCCCAATCGGGTGAACCTCAATTTCTGCTCGGTCTGTCTCGTCGTCGATTTCTCCGACAATTTCCTCCAACAGATCTTCCAGTGTGACCAAACCAGCCATACCACCATATTCATCTAGCAAAATTGCCATCTGTCTTTGGGTATTTCGCAGTTCTTTTAGCAAGTCATCCACAAAAATGGTTTCAGGGACAAAGAGTGGATCTTGTAAGATCCTCTTCCAAACAATATTGTCAAAACCATCCACAAAGGCTGCCTTAAGAAGACTCTTGGTGTGAATAATCCCAATCACATTGTCCTTATCCCCATCATAAACTGGGATACGGGAAAAGTTTTGTTTTAAAATACTTTGGATAATGGTTTGGCTATCATCCTGAATATCCACCATAAAGGCATCTGTCCGAGGAACCATGACTTCTCTCGCCATCAGTTCATCTAGAGAAAAAATCCCTTGTAACATCTCGATTTCGTCTGCATCCAAGGTTTCCTCACTCTTGGTCAACATGTACTCAATTTCATCTCGAGTCATTTTTTCATCCGCATCATCAAAGGTCATTGGTGTTAAACGACTCAAGAGATTGGTTGAAGCAGATAACAACCAGACAAAGGGACTGACAATCTTCCCAAGTCCAATAATTATCGGAACAGAGCGAATGGCTAAGGCATCTTTGAGATTGAGGGCAATCCGTTTAGGATAGAGTTCACCAAAAACAATAGAGATGTAGGTCAAGAATGCCAAAGAGAGGAAACTTGCAATGGCATAAGCTGTTTCTCCATTCCCCATCCAAGAGGCAATTACTTGTCCAAGTGTATCTGCCAATTTTGCCCCTGACAAGATCGTGATCAAGGTGATACCGACTTGAATGGTTGATAAAAAGTGATTAGGGTTTTCAAGTACCTTTAGCAAACGGATATAGCGTTTATCGCCTTCTTCTGCTTTTTGCTCTACTCGGGCACGATTTAGTGACACCATAGCCATTTCTGTAGCTGAGAAAAAGGCATTTAAAAAGGTCAATACAACTAAAAGTACAAATTGCAGTAACAAATCCTGACTGCTCGGGTCTTCCATGGTCTTTCTCCTAAAATAGTATCTTGTGTTCCATTATATCATAAATCGGCCTAGGAATCACATTATTTTCTAATTTATACAATCGCTCCCTTATCAATGACGGACAAGGGAGCAATTTTTATTCTTTTTTTCTAGTTTGTCACCGTGACCTGACCTGTGCGGTAATCAAGTTGGATACCCTTTTGAACATTTGGAATTAGGACGTTGAATTCCAATTCGCCATCCGAAGACTTGGCTTCAATTTGTGAAGCGGATGGAACCAAATCCTCATTCGTAGCATAGTGGAGAGTTACCCGATAACGGACTCTCTTATTCTGGTCTAAGGCTTTCCTAACCAGACTCTCATAGTAGTTCTGCCCTGTCGAATCTTTCGCCTGAGCCTGGTTGGCCCAAGCCGTCTGAACTGCAATATTCTTGGGATTACTAGTAGAAGCATCAAAGCCATCTAATCCACCTATCAAGGCATAGCCCAGCAGGTGTCCTCTATCTACTGCGTGCGTATAGATTCCCTTTAAATTTTTAACCTGATGCCATCCCGGCGGTGTCCAAGAGGTTGAGCCGTTGCCTGTTTCTTCACGATTTTTATACTGCCGAGTCGCTTTGGATAAGATGGCATTGGCAACAGTTGGGACTGTTTCTTTTCCAACTATCTTTGTTTTATTATCCGCATAGGGTTTGCTAGAAACTTTGGCATCTAGATTGGTTTTATTGCCATTTACGACAAAGGCACCTGCCCCATTCCATTCTAGACCACCTTTTATTTGATTCTTGATCGACTCGGTTAAGACACTCTCTGCCAACTCCTGACTAGGAGCTTCTGAAGCTTGTCTTTTCTGGCTAACCTTAGTTTTAGGGGTGTTTGGCGCTGACTGCATCTGCTTGATGTAATAACTACCAGCAGATAATAGTAAGAATATGAGTAGCCCTATCAGAGCCTGTCTTGTTTTCTTGTCCATATCTCTCCTTATGTCTCTAGAAAAAGACTGGTCTCCCAGCCTAATTTCCTGTAAATTTACTAATCAATTCTTGCCATTTCGCTGGAGATAAAATCGCCCATGGATCCTGTCCCTTTCCTAGAATCCCGTAGCCAATCATCAAGCCGATTCCTAAGGCAAGGAATCCCAGCAAGAGTACAATAAAAATCAACAGTAAGCGACGGAGTACATAACGTATATTTTTATTCTTCTTCATCATTTGCCTCAATCCGCTGAATCTTCGCTCCTAGCTGAGCCAACTTCTCATGGAAGCGGTAGTAACCTCTGTCAAGGTGGACTAATTTACCAACAACTGTCTCCCCTTGCGCTACCAAACCTGTCAGAATCAAGGCCGCACTGGCACGAAGGTCTGTTGATAGAACTTCTGCTCCCTGCAAGACTTGTCCTCCTACGATACGGGCTGTATCACGGATAATCTCCGAACGCAAGCCCATCCGACGCATTTCCTCCAGATGTTGGAAACGATTCTCAAATACAGTTTCTACCATGGTGGATTCCCCTTTTGCGACAGTCATTAAGGCTGTAAATTGAGCCTGCATATCTGTTGGAAATCCTGGATGTGGCAAGGTTTTTACATGAACAGCTTTAAGATTTTCCAGTTGAGAACGGACACGAATGCCTTCCGACTCCTCTGTTACCTCTACTCCCATTTCAAGGAGTTTAGCAATCAAGGGACGATTGTGTTCCCAGACTGCATCACGAACGAGGACATCACCACCAGTCATGGCTGCCGCCACCATAAAGGTTCCAGCTTCAATACGGTCCTGTACCACATTATGAGTTGTTCCATGGAGTTCCTCGACACCAGTTACTGTAATTGTTTCAGTACCAGCTCCCTTGACCTTGGCTCCCATTTCATTAAGAAGGATAGCAAGGTCAACAATTTCCGGCTCACGCGCAGCATTTTCAATAACAGTCACACCATCAGCTAACGTCGCTGCCATCATCAGGTTTTGTGTCGCGCCGACACTAGGGAAGTCCATATAGATATGAGCACCATGCAAGTGTTCTGCCTTGGCTTCGATGTAACCAGCTGTCTGGCTAATCTTAGCTCCCATAGCTTCCAAGCCCTTGAGGTGGAGATCGATTGGACGACTCCCAATGGTACAGCCACCTGGCATGGATACCTTGGCATGTCCTACACGAGCAAGGATTGGTCCCAAGACAACGATTGATGCACGCATCTTGCTGACATACTTGTAAGGAGCCTCCTCTGTGATGTCACCAGTCGCATCGACTTCGACAAGATGAGCTTCCTCATCAAAGTCAACCTTGGCATTCAGACCACGAACTACTTGATTCATGGTGAAAACATCTGACAAGATTGGGACGTTCTGCAAGACTGTCTTACCCTTGCTTGCTAGAATAGTCGCTGCCAACAAGGGCAAGACGGCATTCTTTGCCCCCTCGATGGTCACACTCCCGACCAGACGATTATCACCGCCTTGAACCACAATTTTTTCCATAGTTGCTTCCTTTACTTTTGATTTTATAATAATCCTCTAAGTGCTTCTTGCCACAGTTGGTACAAACTGATAAAGAATGAACTCAAGATGTAGCCCATTACAATACTAAAGAAGCCTACCAACAAACGAACTTTTTTTGTGTTAATAGCAGTTACTTTTAAAACCTTTTCCCATCTCACAAGATCCTTTAAAAGGTAAAAACTCAAATAGATAAAGAGTATATGACTACTTAGAGTGAATAATAATTGAACCATTTGACTATTATACCATCTTATCCGCTTGCGCGCTAGTTTTCGATTTTTCTACGAATTAGGGGTTGTTTTTAAGGTAATCAATCGCATCCTGCAAGGTTTTAACGGGAACGATTTTCATCTCTGTTTTGATCGTTTTAGCAGCTTCTAGGGCTGTTTCATAGTTGCTTTTCGCATTGGGATCTGCTTTTTTTGCTTCCTCGGTGACTGGATTGTCAGGAGCAAGAAAGATGTTGGCTCCCTGACGAGAGGCTGCCACCACTTTTTTGTCAATTCCACCAATATCGCCAACATTTCCGTCCCGATCAATAGTTCCCGTTCCCGCAACGACGCGACCATTACGAAGTCCTGGATCTGCTATCTGGGTGTAAATTGCGAGACTAAACATGAGACCAGCACTTGGCCCACCGATACCAGCTGTGGAGAAGCGAATTGGAACGTCACTGGTCACTTCCGTACGGTCAATCAAGCCAATCCCAATCCCGTTTTTTCCGTTTTCGAGAGTGATAATTTTACCTTCTGCAGACTTGACTTTTCCGTCTTCTTCATAGGTTACCTTGACCGTATCTCCTAATTGTTGAGAATTAACATAGTCGACCAAGTCTTTTGAACTGTCAAATGTTTTGTCATTAACAGCCGTCACGGTGTCTGCTATGTTCAGAATGCCCTTGAAAGTTGAATTGTCTGTCACGGTCAAGACATAAACTCCCAGATACTTGAGTTCGATATCCTTCCCAGCCGTCTTCAATCCTTGATACTTGGCCATGTTTTGAGAAGTTTGCATGTAGAACTGATTGATCCGCATAAACTCTGCATCAGTAGAGCCACCCGTAGTCTCCTTGGCACTTCTAATATCCGTGAAAGGTGTTAACCAAGCATAGACAAGATGTGATAGGGTTGCGTGTCGAATGCCGACTGTTACAAACTGGTAAGCTCCTGCTTCTGTGTCTTCTGTTTCATTGACTTTCAAAACGCGACGAATATCTTCCGCTCCACCTGGAACTTCTATGTAGTATGGTAAAGGTACTACAAAGGCTAAAAAAGTCAATACTAGTGCTAGGATGACATATAAGGGCCATCTAGTTTTTTTCTTCATGTTCTAATTCCTCCACAACACTGTTTGGGACATATTGCTGAATCTCCTGACCAAACTTCAAAAGTTCTCTCACGGCAGAAGAGCTAATATAAAGAAGCTCTGGGCGACTATATAGGTAAATGGTTTCGATTTCTGGAGCCAGTTGATGATTGTAGTAATCAAAACTAGCCTCGTATTGCAAGTCGGTGGCATTTCGCAAGCCACGGACAAGGGTCTTAGCCCCCAGTCTTCTTGCAACATCGACGACCAGTTGGTCATGAGAAGCCAGCACCTCTATATTATCTAAATGCGCCACCGCTTTTTCGACTGCTCGTTTGCGATTTTCAACAGGGAGAAAACCTTGTTTGTTGGGATTGTAGAACATCCCGACATAGAGCTTATCAAAAAGTTTGCTGGCACGTTCAATGATATCCAGATGTCCATTTGTCATCGGATCAAATGAACCTGTAAATAATCCAATTTTATCTGACATAGACTGTCACCTTACTAATCCCATATATTTTTTCCTTCCAAATGCCTAAGCAGGCGATTTCTTCTGGAAGTTCCACAGACTTATCGGTTTCACAGACAACCATGACCTCTTGGGAGAAAAGGTTTCTTTCTGCCATTTTTTCGATATCTGCAACGATTTGTTCCTTGGCATAGGGAGGATCTAAGAAGACCAGGTCAAAGGGACCTTTCACTTGCTCCAAGGCCCGTTCAGCCTCCATCTTTAAGAGCTGAAATTTGGAAACTTCCTTGGTCATTTGGATATTTTCAGCGATGATAGCTTGCGCCTTTCGATCCCGTTCCACTAAGACAGCATGGGACATCCCTCTTGACACAGCTTCAATAGACAGACCACCACTGCCAGCATAGAGATCCAAGACACGACCACCCTCAAAATAGGGACCTATCATGTTAAAGATAGCTCCACGCACCTTATCTGATGTCGGCCTCGTCGTCTTGCCTTCTAGCGTCTTGAGGGGACGCCCTCCGTAGATTCCTGATACGATTTTCATACCGTTTATTATACCAAATTATAGGCAAAAAGAGAAAGAAAACCGAACCTTGCGGTTCGATTCTCTACAAAATATTTTCGTACGTATCGCGAACTTCTTGCGGCCAAACACTGGTTTGGACCTCTCCGATGTGTTTCTTACGAAGAAGGAACATGGCCATCCGAGACTGTCCGATACCCCCACCAATTGTCAGTGGGAAAAGGCCGTTCAGCAAGGCTTTATGCCATTCCAGCTCAAGACGATCTTCGTCTCCTGTAAGAGCCACTTGGCGACGAAGGGTATCCTCATCTACCCGAATCCCCATTGATGAAAGTTCAAAGGCACAACCAAGAGATTCGTTCCAAACTAGAATATCGCCATTCAACCCTTTGTAGCCATTTTCAGACTCTGTTGTCCAGTCATCGTAGTCAGGTGCACGGCCATCATGCGGTTTTCCGTCAGGCAATTCTCCACCAATACCAATCAAGAAAACTGCACCAAACTCTTTACAGATTGCATTTTCACGCTCTTTCGGTGTTAAATCTGGATAGCGTTCCACCAACTCTTCTGTATGGATAAAGGTGATTTGTTTTGGCAAGATGGATTCGATATCGTAGCGGGCTTCTACGGCTAGCTCTGTCAGACGAATAGCCTTGTAAATCTTTTCAACTGTTTCTTTAAGATAAGCGATATTGCGTTGACCATTTGGAATCACTTTTTCCCAGTCCCACTGGTCTACATAAACAGAGTGGGTCGCATCTAGCGAATCTTCATCTGGGCGAAGAGCCTTCATGTGGACAAACAAACCTTCCCCCTCACCGAAACCAAAACGAGCCAAGGTGTGGCGTTTCCATTTAGCAAGTGAATGAACGACCTCATAGGTTTCATCTGGAATCTGCAAAACCTTGACAGACACTGGATTTTCAACACCTGAAAGATTATCCTGCATCCCATCTCCGACCTTGCTCAAGATAGGACCTTGAACTTCAACAACTTCTAACTTATCTTTCAAATACTGGGTAAAGGTATTTTTAACAAAAGAAATTTCTTCTTGCTGATGAATAAAACTTTTCTTCATAAATACTCCTAAAAACATAATTACTAGCATTATACTCCTATTTTTCAGAAAAGAAAAGGGTAAATAAGAAAAAGTCAGTGCTCTTTGGAACACTGACTCTATAGATTTTTAATCGTTTCGACCAAAAATTCGTAAGATGCTAAGGAAGAGGTTGATAAAGTCTAGGTAAATGCTGAGTGCCATTGAAATAACCCAACCTGTCGCTACTTTTCCTCGTGATCTTTCATAAGCAAGATGAATTCTTTGGTTATCCCAAGCAATCAATCCTGAGAAGACCAAGACCATGGCTACACTAATCATGTAGTCAAAGAAGCTATTGGCTAGAAATAGATTCACAACCATGGCAATAATTAACCCGACAAGCGCCGCCATCAAAGCTCGACCCATCCCACTCAAATCCTTCTTGGTGAAAATTCCGATTGCCGCCATGACAAAGAAAAGAAGGGCACTGGATACAAAGGCTGATAAGACGGTCCCAGGTGTATAGAAAGCTACGACAAAACTCAGCGTAAAGCCATTTAAAACAGAATAAACTAAAAATACTGGGAGAGCTGCTGGGCTATTTTTTGCAGCCATGCTACTTGCAACAAAGACTAAACCAAGTTCTGCAAAAGTTGCAATCATTAGCCAGAGACGACCATGCATTAAAAAGTAAGTCAATTGAGCTTGGAAAACTGTTAACATCAAAGCTGACACCAGAGCTGATAGACCAATCCCAAGTCCCACAAAGGCATAAACCTTAGCGTAAAATTGATTGAGACCTGAACGTTCTTGAATAATTGTTTGATTCATTCCGATTCTCCTTTTTCTATAAATATGTCTTGATTATAACAAAGATTTTATAAATTAGCTGAAATAAAACATCAAAATGCCTGCTGCAACTGCCACGTTGAGACTTTCTGCTCGGCCTTTCATGCCAATGTGAACCAGCTGATTGGCACTTTCAGCCATGATAGGACTAATCCCCTGTCCTTCATTTCCCATGACTAGAGCAAAGTTTTCTAAGGGAGAAAGCTCACGATAGTCCTTGGATTCTTTGGATAAGGTCGTTGCTAGAATGGGCAAATTGCTCTTCTTTGCCTCTGCTATAAAGTTTACAGGAGACAGCCGATAGATGGGCAAATGAAAATGACTTCCTTGCATGGAACGCAGGGTCTTGAGACTGTATATATCTGCTGACTTGTCTGAAACAATGACCCCTGTAAAACCTGCAGCGTCCGCAGTCCGAATCATGGTACCCACATTACCAGGATCTTGAACATCCTCTAAAAATAGATACTTGCCCTGATGGAGATCAGGCAGTCCCACTTCTTCTTTTTGAATCACTGCAACAATGCCTTGAGGGGTTTGCGTATCTGCTAAATCTCGCAAAATCTCCTCTGAAACCCAGATAGTTTGAGGAAAAGCAGCTAGCTGATCTCGGTAACTTTCTAGGGCAAAGACCTTTTCAATCGTCACTCCTGCTTGAACAGCTTCTTCAAACAAGTGCCAGCCCTCAATCAAATAAGCAGACTTTCGATATTTTTTTTGATGTAATTTCTTGGCATTTTTTACCACAGAATTGGCTTTTGAGGTTATAATAGTCATAGAAATATTATAACACAATCAAAGGGGTTTGGTATGCAAAAGGTTAGAATGATTGCCCAAGGCAGGGTACAGGGTGTTGGTTTTCGTTGGGGTGTTGTTACTTTAGCTCTTGAAATCGGTGGCATCACTGGTCGTGTCTGGAATAACGACGATGGTACAGTGGAAATTCTTGCTCAGGCAGACTCCTCTGCCACTATGGCAAAATTTATCCAAGAAATCAGAAAAGGTCCGACACCTTTTTCAAAAGTTACCTATCTAGATGTACAAATGAGCAACTTTTCATCCTATTCAGACTTCAAAGTCGCAAATTAGGTCTCTAGAACTATTGTATATTTTACAAAAAAACAGTAGAATAGAAAGGTATAATTTTTAAAGAAGGAATGAAAACATTGAAATCTATTAAACGTTTTGCCCTCTCTGCTATGGGAGTGGCTATGCTACTCGTCTTGACAGGCTGTGTCCAAGTAGACAAAGCAACAGGTAAGCCAATTGGTCCCGTTTGGGATTTCTTGGGTGCTCCGATGGGAGAAGCTATCAAGTACTTCGCTACTGATAAAGGTCTAGGCTTTGGTGTGGCTATCATTATCGTAACCATTATCGTGCGCTTGATTATCCTGCCACTTGGTATCTACCAATCATGGAAAGCAACACTTCACTCTGAAAAGATGAACGCCCTCAAACACGTGCTTGAACCACATCAAACACGCCTTAAAGAAGCAACAACTCAGGAAGAAAAACTTGAGGCTCAACAAGCTCTCTTTGCTGCTCAGAAAGAACACGGTATTAGCATGCTAGGTGGTGTAGGATGCTTCCCTATCCTCATTCAAATGCCATTCTTCTCTGCTATCTACTTTGCAGCCCAGCACACTGAAGGGGTAGCTCAAGCAAGCTACCTAGGAATTCCTCTAGGTTCACCAAGTATGATCCTCGTAGCCTTTGCTGGTGTCCTCTACTATCTCCAATCACTCCTCTCGCTTCATGGCGTAGAAGATGAGATGCAAAGAGAACAGCTTAAGAAAATGATCTACATGAGCCCTCTCATGATTGTCGTCTTCTCCTTCTTCTCACCAGCCAGTGTGACGCTTTACTGGGTTGTCGGTGGTTTCATGATGATTCTCCAACAGTTCATCGTTAACTATGTTGTTCGTCCAAAACTTCGCAAAAAAGTTCGTGAAGAATTTGCCAAAAATCCACCAAAAGCAAGTTCATTTTCAACTGGAGGCGGACGCAAAGATGTCACTCCAAACCAAGCAACTGCGATTATGACTACTAAGAAACATAAAAAACGCAATGCTGGTAAACAACATTCTAGAAAATAAGAAAAAAAGCTTAGCTGAAATGCTAGGCTTTTTATGCATCACAAAAGCCCGATGTCTCCATCGAGCTTCTTTTTTATCCATGAACACGTTTCATGTAGTCTTGGTAACTTTCTGTATCCATTAATTCCTTGGCATTCTTGACACGGTCTGCTGTTGGAGGTTTGACCCCTTCAAGCGAATAAGGAATCCCAAGTTCACGCCACTTGAATTCTCCCATCGTATGATAAGGTAGGATTTCAAACTTGTCAACGTTTTTGAGGGTTTTAACGAATTTACCAAGTTCAATCAAATCTTCATCACGGTCTGTCAATCCTGGTACGAGAACGTGGCGAATCCAAACAGGTTTCCCAATATCTGATAGGTACTGGGCACAGGCCAAGATGTTTTTATTGGTTTGGCTTGTGACAATCTTGTGCTGTTCTTCATTGATTTCCTTGATATCCAGGAGAACCAAGTCTGTTACCGCCATGAGTTTATTAAACTTTTCGAGATAACGTGGTTTATTACGGAACGGAAGGGCACAGGTATCCAAGGTACAGTGGATTCCTTTTTCCTTGGCCTTGGTAAAGAGGGCAATTAGGAAATCAATCTGTAAGAGGGCTTCTCCACCACTAACAGTGATTCCTCCCTTGTCTCCCCAGAAACCACGGTAGCGAAGGGCTTCTGTCAAGACATCGTCTACTGTGCGTTCGCGTGATTTATTGGTCTCCATAGCCCATGTGTCGGGGTTATGACAGTACTGGCAACGCATGTGACAACCCTGCAAAAAGACAATAAAACGAATCCCAGGGCCATCTACCGCCCCAAAACTCTCTGTCGAATGCACCATTCCTGTCACTTGCCCATAGTCAATTGTTTCTTCAGACATATCGTCACCTTCCTTGAAACCGTTTTATAGTTTTATTATATCACGAGTAAGGTGAAAAACAAGGTTTTTTTGTCTATTTTTTAGAAAGCAATCTGTTTTTCACTTTCATTTTCAATTTCTTTTACTGATCCGATTCAAAATCAAAACCATACAAGGTTGCAAAATAGTCCTCAGGGCGCTCTGCACGGCGGATTTGGCGGGCTTTTCCTTCTTCGGTATAGAGGATTTCTGCCGAGCGTAGTTTGGCATTGTACTGGTAACCCATGGAGAATCCATGTGCACCTGTATCATGAATCACTAGCAAATCACCGATTTCTGTATGAGGCAGTTCGCGGTTCACTGCAAATTTATCATTGTTTTCACAGAGTGAACCGACCACGTCTACCACCTCAACTTGCCCATTTGGATGAGTCAGATTGGTGATATGGTGGTAGGCTCCGTACATGGCTGGACGCATGAGATTGACTGCTGATGCATCCACACCCAGATAGGTACGATAGGTTTTCTTTTTATGAGTTACTTTGGTGACGAGAACTCCGTGAGGTGCCAGCATAAAGCGCCCCAATTCAGTGAAAATCTTGACCTGACCAAGACCTGCTGGCGTAAGGACTTCTTCATACACCTTACGCACACCCTCACCAATCATCGCAATATCATTTGGCTCCTGTTCTGGGCGATAGTTGACACCGATTCCGCCAGAAAGGTTAATAAAGTCCAGTGAAATGCCCAATTTTTCTTTGATTTCCACAGCTAATTCAAAGAGCTGGCGGGCTAACTCTGGATAGTAGAGATGGGTGACAGTATTGGATGCTAGGAAAGAGTGAATCCCAAAAGTCCTAGCTCCTTTTTCCTTCAAAATCGCAAAGGCTTCAAAAAGCTGGTCCTTGGTCATGCCAAACTTAGCCTCCCCAGGATTGTCCATGATATCTGTTCCTAGCTCAAAAACGCCTCCTGGATTGTAACGACAGGAAATGATTTCCGGAATGCCTACAGCTCGCTCCAGATGCTCAATGTCTTCAAAGGCATCCAAGTTAATGTTCGCACCTAATTCATGGGCATAAGCGTACTCTTGGTCTGGCGTATTGTTTGATGAGAACATGATCTCAGGACCTGCAAATCCAAGTTTATGGCTCATCAGGAGCTCTACATAACTAGAACAGTCCACACCGCACCCTTCCTCTTGAAGGATTTTCAAGATGGCTGGAGTTGGAGTAGCCTTGACGGCAAAATATTCCTTAAAGCCCTCGTTCCAGGAAAAAGCTTGGTTGACCGCTCTTGCTTTTTCGCGAATTCCCTTCTCATCATATAAGTGAAAGGGAGTCGGGAACTCTGCAACAATCGTTTCCAAATCTTCACGGCTGATAAATGGTGTTTTCATAAGCGTCCTTCTATTCTGTTTGCAAAGAAAGGCTGGGACAATCGTTCCAACCTTTAGTTCTATTTCTTATTTGTCTTCGTCAAAGATATTGCCAATCTCGACATCGATGGATTGGTTCTTGACATCAATATTGGTTACTTTCAAGAGTGACTTGTAATCAAACTGCTTTTCACGTTCTTCTTGGGCATTGTCTGCAAAGACTGCAACACCAGCCAGCTCTGAATCAAACTCACGCAAGAGACTAATCATCCCGTTGACAGTTCCGCCGCCTTTCAAGAAGTCATCCACAATCAAGACACGACTGCCTGCCTTGAGACTGCGTTTTGAAAGGAACATTTTCTCAATGCGGTCACCACTTGATCCTGATACATAGTTGACACTGACCGTTGAACCTTCGGTAATTTTTAAGTCACGACGCACAATGACAAATGGAACATTGAGGACATTGGCAACTGCATTTGCAAGCGGAACACCTTTTGTTGCTACTGTCATAACGGCATCGATTTTTTGGTCCATAAAGCTCTTGGCAATGATGCGCCCAATATTTTTCAAAATGGCAGGTGTACTGAGCAAATCAGACAGATAGATATAACCACCTGGCAAGATACGATCGCTTTCTGAAAGTTTGTCACGCAAGTCTGCGATCATTTCTTTGGCTTCATGGCTAGAGATGGATGGTGTAAAGATAACGCCACCACCTGCTCCAGTCACTGTCTGGATATGGCCGATTTCGATTTCTTCAAAAGCACGCTTGATAATCACGATGTCCTCTGAGATAGATGATTTAGCTGATTCGTACTTTTCCGCAAAGGTATTGAGACTGGTTAGTTTGTATGGATTATTAATCAAATAGTTGGAAATGACAACCATTCGATCACTTCTTCTTAATTTCATTTTTATTTACCATTCCATTTAATTTTGATATTTTATCCATTATACCACATTCACATAAAAAAACGAACATTCTTGTGTAAAAAAATGCTCGTTTTTCTTAATTTATTAATCTAAATCTGGTTTATAGAAGGAACGATTGTCCATGGCGAAGATTTTGTTGGTCATTTCTCCTTTATCCACCAAAGCAAGAGCTGTTGTCATCATCATCATGCTGGCATCGAGATTATCGATCATATGAATAATCTCTGCCTCCATAATGCGTGGACGGACAGGACTACCATACTCTAGGAGACCATGGTGGCTGAGAATGACATGGCGAAGGAGAACAACTTCTTCTCTAGTATCATCGATACCGAGTTCCATAACTGTCTTGGTAATTTCGCTATCGATGAGGGCGATATGACCGATAAGATTGCCTCGCACTGTGTACTCAGTCTGATCGGGACCGCTGAGTTCTAGAACCTTGGCCAAGTCGTGCAACATAATCCCGGCATAGAGCAGGCTCTTATTGAGCTGAGGATAGATATCGCTAATGGCATCTGCCAAGCGCACCATGGTTGCCGTGTGAAAAGCCAAACCCGTTTCAAAGGCATGGTGGTTGGTCTTGGCAGCTGGATAGGAGTAGAATTCCTTATCATATTTGGTGTAGAGACTGCGAACGATACGTTGCCAGACAGGATTTTCAATCTTGAAAATCATTTGCGACATGTAGTCACGAATTTCCTTGATATCGACTGGTGACTTGACCTTGAAGTCAGCTGGATCATTGGGTTCGCCAGGCTGAGGCAGGCGGAGAGTTATTTGATTGACTTGAGGAGTATTATTATAAACTTCTCTGCGCCCTTTCATGTGGACCACTTTCCCTGCAGTAAAGGCCTCAATGTTATGAGGCTGGGCATCCCAGAGTTTTCCTTCAATCTCGCCACTATCGTCTTGGAAGGTAAAGGCTAGGTAGTTTTTCCCAGCTCGTGTCTGTCTCAGGTCAGCTGATTTAATCAGGTAAAAGCCTTCAAACAGCTCATCTTTTTTCATGTGACTAATCTTCATATTCTTCCTCATCTTCTTGGAAATGGAGTAGATCAAGCGCAGGCTCACCTTCTGATAACTCAATGTGACGGAGCGTCCGCTCAATAGCTGTGGTGCGACGGTTTAATAATTCATCAATATTGCCAGAGGCATGTTGAAGATGTTTTTGTGCCTTAATCAAAATCCCCCCGAACTTGCCAAACTCTGTCTTGACGCTAGCAAGGGTCTTACTGATATGGTCGGCACTCTTTTGGATATTGAGAGTTTTGAAGCCAACCGATAGGGAGTTGAGCAGGGCTGATAGGGTACTTGGACCTGCGACAATAATCTGCTCCTCCCGTCTCAAATCATCAAAGAAGATCGGATTGCGGACGATTTCCGAATAAAGACCTTCTGTCGGAACAAACAAGACTCCAAAATTGGTCGTCCGAGGCGGCGCTATATACTTGCTCTTGATATCCTTGGCGAAACGCTTAACACTTGCCAAGAGAGATTTACGACAGCGTTCAATCTCGTCCTTGTCACCCGCTTCATAGGCTTCTTCTAGGCGGTAATAATCTGCCAGTGGAAACTTGGAGTCAATTGGTAGATAGACGTATTCCTGGTCGCCTTGCCCAGGCAACTTGATGGCGTACTCTACTCGCTCACTGGAATTTTCAACCGTTGCATATTCTCGCTCGTACTGGGCAGGCGTCATGATGTCTTCTATGATTTGCCCCAGTTGCAATTCTCCCAGAATCCCTCTCGTTTTGGTTCCTGAGAGAACCTTATTAAGCGCGCCAACATCACGCGCCACAGTCTGCATTTCTCCCAAACCTCGATTGACAGACTCTAGTTGCTTGGAAACTGTCTCGAAGGAAGCCTGCAAGCGCGTCTGCAAGGTCTTTTCCAACTTTTCCTCGACTGTCTGGCGCATTTGTTCCAAGCGTTGCTCATTGGACTCCTGCAAGGCTTGGAGACGTTGGTCGGTCTTGTCCCTAGTTTGAAGGAGATTCTCGTTCATCTCCTGTCTAACTTGAGTCAAGCCTTGGTGCAACTCCATTCGCACCTCCTGCAAACGGTCGCTGACAGCCACTTCCAAGTCTTTTTGGTCTAACTGACTGGCTTGTCTAGCTTGGTCAAAGCGATAATCCAGTTGGTCTGAAAGATTGTCTGCTTGATCCTCCAAGCTCTTGGCTAGGTACTTGTCTTGCTTATCCTGCCTTTGCCAAATCAGAAAGAGTCCAGCTAGGTTGGCAATTAATAATAGTAATAATACAGTCTCCATCCTACCTCCTGTCCTTGCTATGCAGCACGACGACATAGCCATCTGGGCAAGTTACCGCAACTTCCCTATCTATATATTCGTTAGAAGCGTACACTTTTTTAAAGAAAAAATTCTCCTCTGTCAATTCGTACTTGGCACCAAGAATAGTCAGCTGGCTATCCCGAACTGGCATAAAGGCTAGATAATCGTAGTCTGAACGGGGCTCTAGCTGACTGGTCCCTTCTGGACAATAGGCAATCACATTTTGCCCATCCTCAATCGCTATCTGGCGCATATAGGGTGCCAACTTGGGATTGCTAGGCAGAAAGACATTAGCCAGCATATGATCAATACGACCACCCAAAGCCCCAAAAATGGTCACTTGGGCTTGAGGATTTTTTTCAAAAATCGTTAAAAGTGCTAGTTCCAGATCCGTATCATCCTTTTCTGGCTGGGCTTGAACAAAATGTTGGGCACGTTTTTGAATCAACTGACGTTCGTCTGCAGTCACCGAATCAAAATCCCCAACTGCTAGAGTGAGAGGCAGATCTTCTTCCAAGACCCAGAGCGAACCACGATCCACACCAACAAAGCTATCAAAATTCGTCCGATAATGACCGCGATCTCCGCCGGCAAAAACAGCAACCCTAGTCCAGTTGTTTTCTGAGAGTTTGCACTCGTTCATTGACATCTCCCTTAAAGACATAGGATCCTGCTACAAAAACGGTCGCTCCAGCTTCTTTGGCTTGAGCAATGGTTTGGTCATCAATACCGCCATCGACTTCAATCTCAAAGCTCAAACCTTTTTCATGACGAAGGGCAACCAACTCACGAATCTTATCCATGGTTTCAGGCAGAAAAGCTTGCCCACCAAATCCAGGGTTAACTGTCATGACCAAGACTTGGTCAACTAGGTGAAGGACATGCTTAATCGCCTCAACAGGTGTACCAGGGTTGGTGACAACCGAAGGTTTGACACCAAGCGAACGAATCTTTTGAAGAGCTCCATGAATATGAGGTGTTGCTTCCACATGGATGCTGATGATATCCGCTCCCGCACGCGCAAAGTCTTCTAAATGGTGTTCTGGATTAGCTACCATCAAGTGGCAGTCAAAGACCATCTTGCTATGAGGGCGAAGAGCTTCGACCACACCTGCACCAAAACTGATTTGTGGTACAAAGTGCCCATCCATGATATCGATATGGGCATATTCTGCCCCAGTTGCTTCTAGGCGTTTGATTTCACGTTCAAAGTTGGCATAATCTGCTGCCAGAATTGACGGAGCAATCTTGTATTGAGACATAGGTTTCTCCTTATTTTGGAATTTTTTTGCTGACTTTTTTATAGGTTTCTCTGCGATTTTCAATTTCACTGAGAAATTGCAGGTAGTTGTCAAAACGGAAGGATGCAATGATACCCTCTTCGACAGCCGGCTTAACCGCACAGGACGGTTCATGGGTATGGGTACAAGTACGGAATTTACAGTCTCGACTGACACTGACAATCTCTGGAAAAGCCTGATTGAGGTCTTCAGCCGTTGACACTTCATAATCCAGTGATGAAAAACCTGGTGTGTCCGCGATTTTACCCCCATTGAGGTTGTAAAAACTAACAGCTCGAGTGGTATGACGACCGCGACCCAGACTGTCTGAGATCTCTCCTGTTTCAAGATTGAGGTCCGGTGCGATTTTATTGAGGAGGGTTGATTTTCCAACACCTGTCTGCCCCATAAAGACCGTCACTTTTCCTGTCAACAAAGGCAGGAGTTCCTCTTTACTGGTCACAAAGTCATAGCCGATGTCACCGTATGTCTGCTGGTAAAAATCCAGTTCTCCTCTATCTTCCAGCAAGTCCATTTTAGAAATATAAACGATAGGATGGATGTCCTTGTGTTCCAAAAGAACCAAGAAACGATCCAACAAGTTGCTGTTGAAGTCCGGTTCCTTGACGGACATGATCACCACAGCTTGGTCAATATTGACAATAGGTGGACGGACCAGACTGTTTTTCCGTTCGTGAATTTTGAGGATATAACCTTCGGAATTTTCCTCCGCAGAAAAATCTACCCAGTCCCCAACGTAGGGTGTATGACCTTTTTTGCGGAAATTCCCACGCGCACGTGTCTGATAGACTTGGTCCTCACTCTCCACATAGTAGAATCCTGCCAAGGCTTTAATGATTTGTCCCTTCATCTTAGAGTCCTTGTCCTTTGAGCGCATCTGCTAGGCTAGCAAATTCTGCCAAGCTAAGAGCTTCTCCACGCACAGATGGTGACAAACCTGCTTGGGCCAAAGCCTTGGTCAGCTTATCCTTGACTTCATCAGTTTTCCCAAAGTAGCCTGTTAAGTTGTTCCATAAGGTCTTGCGACGATGGGTGAAACTAGCCTTGGAAACCTTAAAGAAGAAGTTCTCATCTTTCACTGCTACAGCAGGCTCTGGACGACGCACCATTTTCAGGATAGCCGAGTCCACGTTTGGCGCTGGCACAAAGACCGTACGAGGTACGATAAAGGCAACCTTGGCTGTCATGTAATACTGAACTGCAATAGACAAACTACCGTATGCCTTAGTATTTGGTTGAGCGGAGATGCGATCCGCCACTTCTTTTTGCATCATGACGACAAACTCACTAAAAGGAATGCCACTCTCGATCAAATGCATGAGAATAGGCGTTGTGATATAGTAGGGCAAATTGGCTACTACCTTGATTGGCAGGTCAGGATTTTTGAAATTCTGAATATGCTGCACCAAATCAACTTTGAGAATGTCCTCGTTGACTACTGTCACATTGTCAAAATCACGCAGGGTATCTGCCAAAATCGGCACTAAACGGTGGTCGATCTCAAAGGCCATGACTTGAGCTGCGCGCTCAGCCAAAAATTCTGTCAAGGCACCAATCCCTGGCCCGATTTCAATAACATTAACCTGATCATCAATTTCAGCCGTATCCACGATTTTTTGAAGGATATTGGTATCCGTCAGAAAATTTTGCCCGAAGGACTTTTTAAAGGTAAAACCGTGACGCTCCAGCACTGCCTTAGTCACGCTATAATCTGCAATTCTCATTTATTCTCTTTTCTATTATAGTAAGCTTCTGGAGTAGAATGATAGAGCAAAACAAATAAGGGTATTCCATCAAATCCTTCCACCATCTCTTTTAGGAGTGCATCTGGATGAATGATTTCTCGTGTTTTGGTGAAATAAACTCCGTGTTCCCCGTTTCTATTACGAAGTTCCCAGGCAACATTATTCCCTTGAACAGACGGCAAATAACGTTCCAATTCTAGAAAGTCAAAAAATTCTTTCACCGTCATATCTTCAGGAATCTCAAATTCTGTCTCATGAGGCAATACATCGTCCCCCATACAGACAGAATCTCTATCAACTCGGATTTTCATTTTTCTCTCTCCTTATAAGTTTCTATTTGAACGCTATCAAAATAAATCTAAGTACCTCTATTGTAACACATTCTCCATGCATTTTGAGGTCTGCTCAACTATTATCATAAGATTTCATAACCTCTTCACTTCTGCCAAGGTCACTCCAAACAGAGTTAAATATCTGAATTTCTTTCCACTATTGAAGCAGTCCATGAAATTTATTTTTCTAATTCTTTATAGATTGTCTCTTGAAAAGGTCAGTTGTTCAAGTAAGGAGTAAAGTTTTGCTTGCTCCGCTTCTTCATAGGCAAATCTATTTGCTTTTACTTCCCTGCATTTCTCGTCATACAGAAAACCATAATGGCCATCTTCTGTAGATAAGGCGGTATAGACTTTGGCCATTTCTTCAGGGCTAATTGAAAATCTTGACTTGATTTTATACAATTTTTTCATAAAAGCGCTGAGGTGAGTATAGCGGCGCATATCAACTTTGACATTGGTCACACGGATGGCCTGAACCTTGATACCTTTCCAATGTTTCCGCATATAAAGGGACAGCATCAACAAGGCCAGTTTATTCTGATAATAGGTCTTGGCAGGACTATAATGTTTTTGACCAGCTAAATTTTCAAAATCAAGCTTCATGAAAGGATAAAGCATCAGTCCTTGGGAAGAAATATTAATAATTCGGCAACTTTCTGACTTTTCTAACAATCCCCTCAACAAGGTAGAAAGTAAAAAGGGAGCAACCACGTTGGTCGCAAATTGCTTTTCTAAACCATTCTTAGTCAGGATGGGCTTTTTGACTGACAAATCAAAATCAGCTGCATTGTTCATTAAAACATCTAAAGTCTCTTCTTTTTGGATATACTGTTCTACCGCTTCCTTGACACTTTTCATCTCAGATAAATCAACCAAGATATAATCTACATGCGGATTTCCTGTTTGTTGGCAGATTTTCTCACAGGCCTGCTCAGCAGCTTCTTTCCGTCTACAAAAGAGAGTTACCGACCAGCCCTTTTCAGCCAACTGTTTAGCAGCCTGGTAGCCAATACCACTATTGCCACCCGTAATAATCACTTTTTTCATTCCTGACTCCGTTAGTCTGAATACTTAGCCATCACTTCTTCCACTTCTGCCAAGGTTACCCCAAATAACTCTAAGCGCTTGAGGAGTTGTTTTCCATTGGAATAACCGATGCGAAGCTGTTCGCCTAGATACTCTCGGCGTCTACGGCTGTCTGCTCCCGCTAGGAAACCTAGGCGAATCAAGTCAGCACGACTGATGTCAAACTCGTTCTTGTTTTCAAATTGCTCTGTCACCTGAGCCAGCGCTGTTTTTAGATCTTCATAGCTAGCGTGTTCGATTCCCAGAGAACGTCCCTTGGACTTAGATTTGGGAACAGCCTCATCTCGCTTGAGAAAGGCATGCTGCACTGTTGGAATGGTCGTCATAATCATGCGACGAATGCGCTCCCCATTAAAATCTGGATCTGTAAAGACAATGACTCCATGTAATTCATGCAGACGCTGAATGCGTTCTATATCCTGGTCATTTATTGCGGAACCTCGTGTTTCATAGGTCTCTACATCAAAGTAACGTTTGAGATTGGCCGTATCATCGCGACCTTCAACCACGATGACTTGGGAAATTTTTTCTTTCATCACTTGCTGTCCAATCCAAAGATACGCTCTGCATTTGCAGTCGTTGCTACCGCCAGCTCTTCTGTCGTCATCCCACGCAAATCGGCAATAAAGTCCACCACATAGCGTGTGTAGGCTGTTTTGTTCTCACGGCCACGTTTAGGAACAGGAGCTAGGTAGGGCGCATCCGTCTCTACCAAAATCTTGTCCAAAGGAAGCTCCCTAGCAGCCTCTTGGATATCCGTTGCTTTCTTAAAAGTCACTACTCCTGAGAAAGAAATGGTCATACCAAGCTCGACAAACTTCTCAGCCCACTTGAGAGAGCCTGAAAATGAATGCATAATTCCACCACGAGGACCAACGCCCTCGCTCCTGATAATCTCATAAGTATCTTCAAGCGCATCACGAGTGTGGACCACAAAAGGCAAGTTCAAATCCTTAGACAGCTGAATCTGACGACGAAAAACCTGCTCCTGTACTTCCTTAAGTGCTGTCATCCAATGGTAGTCCAGACCAATCTCCCCCAAGGCAACAACCTTGGGATGTTTTAGTTTTTCAAGCAAGTAAGCTTCGACCTCATCTGTGTAAGTCCCTGCTTCCGTCGGATGCCAACCAATAGTTGCGTAGAGTTGCTCATACTCATCTGCCAACTCCAGGGCTCGCTCAATGGTCGGTGTATCAAAACCAACAATATTCATCTGTGTCACACCCATCTCAGCAGCCAAGGCGATTTCTTCTGCCTCACGTCCTGCAAATTCTTCTACATTTAAATGTGTGTGCGTATCAAAAATCATCTTTTCTAACCTCATTTTCTTCCATCTATTATACCAAAAAAGAGAAAGAGAGGTAAAACCTTCTTTCTCCATTTTTTTCTTTATTCTACATGCTTCGCTAGATCTTCTTGGGCTTTTTTGTTGGATTCAGCTTTTTCTTTTTGCCATTTTTCATAAAGCTCTTGATACTGTTTCGCAGTTACGGGCTCCTTTTGCAACTCAACATACTTGTAGTTGTCCGCATCCCCTTTATGTCCGACAAATGAGAAGGCTCCTGTGAATGGCACAGTCTTACGGAAGATTGGATTGGCTCCACCACTTTGAACGGGTAGGAAAAGAGCACTATCTGTTAGCCAAGCTTGAACTTCAGCAAATTTTTCATAGCGAACCTGAGTATTTTCAACCTCATTCTCTGCCGCATCCAACAACTTCTTATAGGTAGATAGATCAATTTTTTCCTTGACATCATTGTCTTTTCCTGGGGTCAAACCAAGATTTTTTAACTGAGAACCAGATTCTGGATCCAAGAGGTCAAGATAGGTCTTAGGATCAGAGTAATCTCCGCTCCAGCCTGAGATGTCGATGTCATAGTCCTTTTGTTCAGCTGTGTCAGCAAAGAAGGTTGCATTGTCTTTCTCGTCTGGAGACAATTGAATCACATCGATAACAATATTGTCTGATCCAAGTGTTTCTTCAACCGTCTGCTTGAAAGAACTTGCTTGCTGTACGTCTAACTTGGCAGTCTGGTCAACCAACATATCTAAATGGATAGGGAAGGTAACACCTTCTGCCTGCAAACTTTCTTTGGCTTTAGCGAATTCTGCCTTGGCTTTATCAGCATTCAAGAAGGCAGGTTGCGCGTCGTCCAGATTGATATTTGACCACTCTGTACCATAGTTGACTATCTTTTCATTGACAGCATCCCCGAAGTTTTTGCCTCCGATTTGAACAAAGTTGCTCGGTGTGACTGTGTTTCGAAGAATACGGTCAGCTCCATCTTCTCCATTTGTCTGCGCTGCGTAGGCATGACGGTCAAAAGCAAAGTTAATCGCCTGACGGAAATCTTTATTTTGCATAGCTAGACGTGAATCCGTCTTTTCTTTATCCGTCTGTTTCATGGTTTGATTGTAACTTTGACGGTTGACATTGAAAAGGTAATAGAAGGTCACAGCGTTTTGAGGAGTATAAGTAATCTTATCCTCATTCCCTTTTTTCAGCTGGTCAAAGACAGAACTTGTCGGGAAGATACGTCCGTCTGTGTAGTTACCTTCTAAGAATCCTCGAGCCAAACTATCTTGATCTGAACCATCATAGAAGGAAAGTTTTACCTTCTCAATCTTCACATTGTCCTTATCCCAGTAATTAGGATTCTTTTCAAACTCAATTAAAGATTTTGATGTGAAAGACTTGAACAAGTATGGCCCATTGGACAGGATGCTAGAAGGCGTTACACTTCCAAAGTCATCTCCCTTGGATTTCAAAAAGGCTTCATTGACAGGGCTCAAAATCCCCCCGGTTGTCTTCGAATTCCAATAAGACTCCGGCTTGTTCAAAGTGTATTGAAGAGTATAATCATCCACAGCCTTGACTCCAACAGTCTCAAAGTCAGATATTTTCCCCTCAACATAGTCTGCCAAACCTTTGATTGAGTCTTGGACCAAGTACAAGTTTTCAGCCTTTTTATCAGCTGCATACTTCAGACCGGTCACAAAGTCATGAGCTGTCACTTCAGCATATTCTTCTCCCTCAGAGGTATACCACTTAGCTCCTTGGCGGATTTTGTAGGTATAGGTCAAACCATCTTTTGATACTGTCCATGACTCTGCCATAGAAGGGACGAGGTTCCCGTACTTATCATTTTCCAACAAACCATCGATCAAGTTTGTCGTAATACTAGAGGTCGAGCCACGTGTTGAAGTGATATAGTCTAATGTATCTGGGTTACTTGCAAATACATATGAGTAGGTTTTATCTGCAGCATTTGACTGCGTTGAACCACAAGCTGCCATCAAAAAGCTTGCACTCAAAATTCCAGCCCCTAGTAGAAGGGCTTGTGATTTCTTCATATCTGTTCTCCATTTTTATAGTATATGAAATATTATACACTATTTCAGCAAAAATATAAAGCATTTACATACTGATATTATAGGAAAAAAGAAAAGTCAGTAGACTCGAGTTCCTACTGACTTCTTTGTTGAATTCGTTTGGATTATGCAGCCAAAACTTTGCGTCCTTTACGACGACGAGCTGCCAATACGCGACGACCGTTTTTAGTTGACATACGGTTACGGAATCCGTGTTTACGCGCACGACGAAGTTTACTTGGTTGATAAGTACGTTTCACGATGAATACCTCCTCATAGATTTTGTATTCGTTTAGCCGGCTATAAAGTGATCAGTTACTAAACATACTTTACTATTCTATCTGATTCTGCCACTTTTGTCAATAGCTCAAAGCAAATGTTTTCTAGCTTTTCCAATGAAAGCCCTTATCAGAAATAGTTAAGAGTAACATTCTCTTCAGATGCGAGTAAATCAGTAAAAAACAATTCTTGCTAACATACATTTCCTATATTGAACACACCAATTTCATATCCCAAACTGTCTAAAAAATTAGCATTCATTTCTAACAGTTCTTTAAAAGGAACTATTTTTCTAACCGCACCTGATGGAGTGTACTCCATTGACCACATAAATGGATAGGTCAAAACAACTTCATTCGTTTCAAGAGATAAATCTAATTTGAACAAATCTGATACTATAAGTTCTTGATAAAATAGGTCTAACTGATTTGTAGTCACCCAATATAAAAATCCCTTATAATCTATCTCCAAATCCTCCCATTCTAATGTATCGGGAGCAAAATATTCTATTGAATTTAATTTTTCAAAATTTATTGCAAATAGACCACCCAAAATATCATAAGCTATCAAACAACGATTAGGATTATAACATTTTGAAAACAATTCATTACAATAGATGAATCCATTCTCTGAGTCATTCCCCAAAATCTTTAAATAACCATTAACAGTTATATAAGAAAAATATTCTAAGATAAACTTCAGTTCTTGTGGTGTTTCTATAGTATCCGTTATTTTTTTATTAAATTCTAAAAACTTAATATCATTGGAACTTTCATCAAATTTTTCAAGAATCTCTTTTATAGTTGGCATTTTATTTACCTTTTCTCCTCTATTCATCTTTACTCTTGTAGTTCATAGTTACTAATGTTTATAATATTAAAGTTTCTAAGTTCAGAATGCCAAATCAACTCTAACAATAAATTCTAATCTTTCAGGATATTATATCTGCCCAGTACCCTTCCAAGAAAATAAAAATCCCAGAGAAGTAACGTTTAAATCATAAAAACGTTCGCTTTCTCTGAGATAAAACGCTAAAATCTAGTTGAGTCCTATGAAAGCCTTATCTACGATACTGGCTCAAGAAACGTGTCATCTTTTCTTGGATTTGCGCTAATTCGTCCACACGAGGAAGGTAAACGATACGGAAATGATCTGGTTCCTTCCAGTTAAAACCACGACCATGAACCAAGAGAACCTTTTCCTGCTTCAAGAAATCAAGAACGAACTGTTCATCATCATCAATGCGGTACATATTGCGGTCGATTTTAGGGAAGATATAAAGACCCGCCTTCGGCTTGACTGCAGATAAACCTGGAATATCTTGAATGGCATTATAAATAAAGTTTCTTTGCTCGTAAATCCGTCCACCTGGAAGGAGCAATTCGTCCACTGACTGGTGACCTCCTAGCGAGGTTTGTACAACTTGCTGGGCCAAAACGTTGGAGCAAAGACGCATATTTGACAGCATATTGAGCCCTTCGATATATCCCTTAACATGAGTCTTAGGTCCAGATAAGACCATCCAGCCTACACGAAAACCTGCGATACGGTGAGATTTTGACAGACCATTCATGCTGACGCAGAAGACATCTGGAGCCAAACTTGCTACCGGTGTATGAACATGTCCGTCCATCACCATGCGGTCATAGATTTCGTCCGCAAAGATGATCAAATCGTTTTGACGAGCAATCTCAATAATATCCAACAAGAGTTCCTTAGGATAAAGAGCTCCCGTTGGGTTATTTGGATTGATAAGGACGATTGCCTTGGTATTGGAAGTAATTTTTGACTTAATATCGTCAATATCTGGGTACCATTCTGCAGCTTCATCACAGATATAGTGAACGGCATTTCCCCCAGCTAGGCTGACCGCGGCTGTCCAGAGAGGATAGTCTGGCATAGGCACCAAGACCTCATCGCCATTATCCAAAAGCCCTTGCATGGACATAACAATCAGCTCGCTGACACCATTTCCAAGGTAGATATCATCAATGTCTACATTGGGAAATTTCTTCAGTTGGCAATACTGCATGATGGCCTTACGGGCTGAGAAAATCCCTTTGGAGTCAGAATATCCCTCACTATCACGCGCATTCATAATCAAGTCATGAATGACCTCATCTGGCGCTGTAAAGCCAAATTCTGCTGGATTTCCTGTATTCAGACGTAAAATCTTTTCTCCGTTTGCTCGCATCCGCATAGCTTCTTCCAAAACAGGACCACGGATATCATAGGCAACGTGCTCTAACTTACTAGACTTGTTATATTCTTTCATCTTGTTTCCTCAATTCATCGAGATAGTAACATTATACCACTAGAAAGGGATTGCGACAAGTTTCCTGAAATGAGCAAGCAAAGAAAAAAACTCACAACGACTAGGTTCTCACCGTCTAAACAACTAGAGTACAGAAGTATTTTCTCACATACCAAAAGACAAACCTAGAAAGATCAGCGCTATAAAAGAGTCATACAAAAGATTAAACATGAGAAAGAGCCCCCACGTGACCAAATAGTCCAAGCGACCACTTCTCTTTGCAATCACAAATAAAATGATGTGGTAGACTAGGTGAAAGAGAAGAAAACCAACAAATCCTGGATAGAGAACGGGCACGACTCTTTCCAGCTGCCAAAGCATCACTACTTCTCCTACAAGCAACGCAAGGATAATTCCATGATAAAGAAAACTTATTTTTTTAGAAGCTTGAACAGTTCCTTTCATACTTTCTCATCCCCTTTACTGTGTTTCCCACTAGCTCGTTTTCTTTTATTTTAACATATCTCCACCAAATCGAATCTCCAATAATATTTATTTAAATATGATTTTTACTTTACTTCTTTAGTGAAAAGGGTTACAATAACAGTAAGAAAATTTCAGGAGGTTTCATTATGGCACAACGTTACCAAAATGTTATGGTCGCAATTGATGGTTCTAAAGAAGCGGACTTGGCTTTCGTCAAAGGTGTTTACACTGCTCTACGCAACGAATCCAAGCTCACCATTGCCCATGTTATCGACACACGCGCTCTTCAAAGCGTGTCTACCTTTGATGCTGAAGTTTACGAAGAACTCCAAGTCGATGCTGAAAGTCTGATGAAGGAGTACGAAAAGCGCGCAAGAGATGCTGGTGTGACCGATATTCACATCGTCATCGAAATGGGAAATCCAAAAACCCTCCTTGCCCGTACTATTCCAGACGCAGAAAATGTTGACCTAATTCTCGTTGGTGCAACAGGGCTCAATGCCTTTGAACGCCTCTTAGTTGGCTCTTCATCTGAGTATATTCTTCGCCATGCAAAAGTCGATTTGCTGGTCGTGAGAGAAAGTGAAAAAACATTATAATCATTTAAAAAGGGAGCCTCTGGCTCCTTTTTGTTTATCCTGATTGGGGCACAAAAAGGCTTTAAACAATAGTTTAAAGCCTCTATCTTATTTAGAAAGTAGTCAATCTCAAAAGATTGAATTATTTGTAACTGTATGCCCAGTAGTATACACCGTTTCCATCAACTACTGCTGCTACAGCTCCTTCAGTGACATTCGGATCGAGAAGCAAGTCTCTCAAACCACTGTTTGCCCATTTCTTAACGACAACAGCAGCATCTTCATCACGACGTCCTACAAAGCCTGTGCTATCGTATTGACGTGAAATTTCATTTACTTTCGGAAGTGCTTGATTTTGATAAATGTCTTCAGACCAAGTCAATTCTTTCAATCCTTGAGCTTTACGAGTCTCATTGATTTTAGCGAAAGCTTCTTTCGCCTTTGAAACATAGTCATAGTTTGTATCGTTTGTTGCTTCAACACGGTAAACAAACTTCACATAACCAAATTCTACATCACTGTATTTCTTGTCTTCGACACCACTCTTGAGATTTGCAATCAAGACATAGTCCTTAGCGTATGGGTTTTCTTTCGTCTTCTCAAAGATTTCTGGATCTTCGATTTCCCACTCAACTTTAGCATCCCAACCAGAGTTATCAAGGAACTTAGGATTCATTTTTTCGATGACATAGTTTTTGAACTCTTCAACATTCTTGAATGGCAATGCTTGACCTGCTTTAGCAGTCGTTACCAAGTTAGTTGAGTAAAGTTTCACGCTTGAGTTCTTGTCACTGTACATGTACTCGTCATCAGCAGTGTTTTCGTGAAGTTTTGGATCACGAGCTGGATCGTTTGGATCAGTCATCCCTTGAAGTTTCCATTTTCCTCCAAGCCACTTCCAGTATGCTGAGTAACCTGTACGCTCTGAGTTAGATGGTACATAGTAGTAATGTGCACTACCGTCGAAGTAGTAGTTTTTATCATTCTTGAGGACTGCATCACCTGGTTTACCTGGTGGGTAAACCAATTTTGGAGTTTGTCCATTTGGTGCCCAAGCCAAGTGTTCCAATCCTTCAGCTGGTTTTTCAACATAATCAGGGATTTGGTTTTCACTTGGTTCATCAGTCGTTACCAAACCTGGTGTTGTTTGGATAGCTGGAGTTGCTGGTGTTTCTGGTTTTGGTTCCGTTGGCGTTTCTGTAGATGGTTTGAATGGATCAAATTCACTATCAGCACCATTAATGGGTGGATTTTCTGGTAGATCAACACTTGGAGTTGCTGGCTGTTCTGGTTTTGGCTCAGCTGGTGTTGTTGGCTCTTCAGGTTTATCACTAGGAGCTGGTGTTGGAGTCTCTGGTTCTGCTGGTGTTGGAGCAGGAACTTCAGGTTGACTTGGTTGTGCTGGTTGTGGCTCTGCTGGTGTTGTTGGTTGTGCTGGTTTTGGTTCAGCAGGTGTTGCCGGTTGTGCTGGTGTTGTATCAGCAGAATCTTTCACCAATACCCACTTACCATTTTGGTAGTAGTAATAATCACCATTGTCCAATACATAGTAATGGTACCCATTTTCGTAACGATAGTGCGGGTCGTTTTCCAAGTTGTTAGTAGATGAGTTGTTATTACTATTGTTTGTCAAAGGTTTCCACTGACCGTTACGATAAATACGGTAGCTACCGTCGTTCATACGGTAGTAGTGATTGCCATTCCAGTAAATATAGTTTTCATCGCTAGCAAGGTTGTTGTAATTATTCCAATAGTTATAACCATAGTAGTTGCTACTGTTGTCATAGCCATAGTAGTTATTCCAATTATTGTAACCGTAGTTGTAACTTGGGTAATAGCTACCATATCCATAGTTATAGCTTGGGTAATAACTGTTGTAGCCATAACTTCTTACAGTATAGTTTGATGTGCGGCTACGATTTGCAGTAGTACGGTTAGAAGTACGATTGCTTGAACGGCGGCTAGTTCTTGTATAGTAACTATTATTTCCATTCCAATTGTAAGCAGCGTGAGCTTCACTTGGTGCAAAAGTTGGAAGCATTGTTACAGCTGTTAAAACAGAAGCTGTCAAATAGGTATATTTTTTCTTCATTTCAACCTCTTAATTCTCTAATTTTTAAACTTGAAAATTAAAATAATAAAAATTTGGAAAGCAATTGTGCACAATTTTATAACTAAACCTCAAAACTAGAGTGAATTCTTCACTTCAACTTGTTAACAGGCCTGAAATAAACAAGTTGACTTTCTGTCTTTAAAAAGAGCATATCATAGTAGCATGAGTATTTTATATTTATTCGCTTTCTGAATTCATTCTAACACACTAAGTTTTAAATATCAAATAATTTGACTTACATATTTTTGATAAAAATCTACAAAAAGCGATATATTATACTAAAATATGTTGCTTTTAGCTATTTTGTATAATTTTAGCATCCTCTCATTATTTTTCCGAAAACAATACAAATATTTTCATTTCATTTTCTAGTATAAAAATGCTTATAATAATTAGTGATATATTTACAAATGTTCGTTTTCTGTTACTATAGATTCAAGAAAAACCTTTCCTGGTTTTTATCCCAAGAAAGGCTTCATGACTTATTTCTGTTTTTCTTTGTGGCGCTCATAGGCCTTCATCTGGCGTTGGATCTCTTTTCGAATCGCAGCTTCTGGGGCATAGTGTTCATCCCAGTCATCTGGTTTTAAAATTTTATGTGTAACTGGATCAAAATGAGCTTTTCCATCAGGGAACACTTTCCCCATATTCGCCTCGTGAACAATATCAAAGATACGTTCTGGATCCACTCCCATCAAGACAAAGCTACCATAGGTGAAGTAGAGAGTATCGATCAAGGCATCAACTTGTCCAATCAAATCTTTTTGGGCCGGTGTCTTTTTCACCACTTTCTCTGCAGCCTTATCAATCGCCTCGTGCATGCTTGCAAGCGACTGCTGGAATTCTTCCTCCGAAGAACTTGCTGCGCGGACAAACTCTACTAATTCTTCAATTTTAAAGTCTGCACGGTGGGTTGCTCCTTCAACATCCCAGGCTAGTGGTTCTTCTTGGGTTCGTTCATCCATCATGTGGTGGAAGGCTTTGACCTTATTGAAGTGATAGTCCCGACTGACAAATACCTTTTCAGCTGCTAAAACACCAAAATGTTCGAGCGCCTTGTGGATACCATCTTGTTGGTTACTTGTGGTGATGTGTTTGGCAACCTCTTTGACGCTGTTACTGCCATTTCCCATAGCCACAGACATGCCAACACCCGCCAACATTTCCAAGTCATTGTCTGAATCTCCGAAGGCCATGACTTGGTTGAGGTCGAAACCATATTCTTTCCCAATCAGGCGAATGCCTTCTAATTTTGAATTCCCTTGGTTGATAATATCTGCTGCGAAAGGATTGCTTCGAGTCAATTTCAAATCTTCAAAATCACTGGCAGCTTTCTCAGATTCTTCTGGAGTCATCAGCATCAACACTTGATAGATTGGCTCATTTATCAAACGAAGCAGGTCATCTTCCTTTTGAGGGACTGCCTTGCTAACCATTCGATTAAAGGAACAGCTAACGGTTCTTGTTAAGACAGTCGGGATAAAACGGCTAACCAGCTGTGAAAAGGATCCAAGACCAAAGGACATAATTTTAGAGCCAACAACTGCATGCTCCGTTCCAAGAGCGATTTCTTTACGCTCCTTTTTAGCATAAGCAATCAGTTGACGCAGGCTTGACTTAGCGATTGGGCTTGCAAAGAGTACCTTTTCTTTATTAAAAATGTATTGGCCGTTGTAGGTCACTGCAAAATCCAAGTCTAAATCTTCCATCAATTCCTTGACAAAGAAAGGCCCCCGTCCTGTCGCTACTCCAACAAGCACTCCTTGCTCTTTGACAATTTTAATCGCGTCCTTAGTGGATTTCAAAACACTCTTGCGATCGTTGACTAGCGTTCCATCGATATCAAAAAAAACAGCCTTGACTTCCATCCTATCCCATTCTCCCCTTTTGTGTTACAATGATTATACCACATTTCAGAAAGAGTGACTAAATCATGCCTAAGAAAATCCTTGTTTTACATACAGGTGGGACTATTTCCATGCAAGCAGACGCCACTGGTGCCGTTGTAACTAGTCAGGACAATCCCATGAACCATGTTTCCAATCCACTTGAAGGGATTGAGGTTCATGCCCTAGACTTTTTTAATCTGCCAAGCCCCCATATCAAACCCAAACACATGCTAGCCCTCTACCATAAGATTAGAGAGGAAGCAGACAACTACGATGGGGTTGTGATTACACATGGGACGGACACTTTGGAAGAAACAGCCTACTTTCTAGATACCATGAAAATCCCCAACATGCCCATCGTTCTAACAGGAGCTATGCGTAGTTCCAACGAACTTGGTAGCGATGGCGTTTATAACTATCTGAGCGCTTTACGAGTCGCAAGCGATGACAAGTCAGCTGACAAGGGTGTCCTGGTCGTCATGAACGATGAAATCCACGCAGCTAAGTACGTCACCAAAACCCATACCACCAACGTCGGGACCTTTCAAACTCCTACTCACGGGCCTCTCGGCCTCGTCATGAAGCAAGAAATCCTCTACTTCAAAACAGCCGAGCCACGAGTTCGCTTTGATCTTGATTGCATACAAGGTCTGGTGCCTATCATCTCCGCTTATGCAGGTATGACTGATGAATTGATTGACATGCTGGATTTAGAGCACCTAGATGGGTTAGTCATTCAAGCTTTTGGAGCTGGAAATGTTCCCAAAGAAACAGCCCAAAAATTAGAAACTCTCCTCCAAAAAGGAATTCCAGTCGCCTTGGTTTCACGTTGCTTTAACGGGATTGCCGAGCCCGTCTACGCCTACCAAGGGGGGGGAGTGCAGTTGCAAAAGTCTGGCGTTCTCTTTGTCAAAGAACTCAACGCCCAAAAAGCGCGCCTCAAATTATTAATTGCCCTTAATGCTGGACTAAAAGGACGAGCCTTAAAAGACTATATGGAAGGTTAATCCTCTTCTCTGGAACGCAAAATCAGGAAATCTACGCGATTTCCTGATTTTTTTATTTACGTTTTCGTGTAGAACGACGTTCTGTCAAACCATGAGGTAGGAGAACTTCGCGCTCTTCCAATTCTTCCTTATGCATAATCTTAGTCAACATACGCATGCTGATAGCACCCAAATCATAAAGCGGTTGGGCAACTGTCGTCAAGTTTGGACGAGTGTATCGTGCAATTTGAGAGTCATCCGTCGTAATGATTTCAAACTCTTCTGGCACTGAAACACCATGATCTGATAAACCATTTAGCACACCTGCTGCCAATTCGTCACCAGTCACAACTGCAGCTGTAGCTTGTGATGAAATCAACCGTTCTGCCAAGGCATAACCATCGTTATAGCTATATTTTGATTCAAAGACTAAGCCCTCGCTATAAGGGACTCCTGCTTTTTTCAAAGCTTCCTTATAACCAATCAAACGAACCTTACCATTGATATCATCGACAAGTGGGCCACTCACAAAGGCAATTTTCTTATTTTCTTTGAGAAGATAGCTCACTGCGTCAATCGTGGCTTGTTTGTAGTCAATATTCACACTTGGAAGTTGGTGTTCTACATCCACCGTACCTGCAAGAACAACCGGCGTCCGTGAGCGAGAGAATTCTGAACGAATTTTTTCAGTCAAGTGATAGCCCATAAAGATAATCCCATCGACTTGTTTTGAAAAGAGCGTGTTGACCACTGAAACTTCCTTCTCATCATCCTCATCACTATTTGCTAGGACAATGTTATACTTGTACATTTCAGCAATGTCATCAATCCCCTTAGCAAGTGTTGAGAAATAACCATTGGTAATGTTAGGAATCACAACTCCGACTGTCGTTGTTTTCTTACTAGCCAAACCACGAGCGACCGCATTTGGACGATAGTCCAAGCGTTCAATCACTTCGAGGACTTTTTTTCGAGTGTTCTCTTTAACATTCTTGTTGCCATTAACGACACGGCTAACTGTTGCCATTGAAACTCCTGCTTCACGGGCAACGTCATAAATCGTTACTGTATCATCTGTGTTCATTCCGTTTCCTTTCTATATTGAAAATTTCGCTTTCACGCATCTGCTTACTCCATTTTATCACTTATTGTAAACACTTTCAAGTATTTTTTAGAGAAACTTTGAAAAAATTTCACAGTCTATTCTCATTTTGAAAAAACAAGCAGAATTCCTTGATTTTTCAGCTTTTTTACTGTATGATAAGAAAAATAAAAGGAGGAAGGAAACATGGCTTTTACAAATACACAGAGACGTTCCGCCAGTTTTGGTGTTGTGACCAGTCTACCCGACGATGTTATCGACTCTTTATGGTTCATTATCGATCATTTTTTGAAAAATGTCTTTGAATTAGAAGAAGAACTCGAATTTCAGCTTCTCAACAACGAGGGGACCATTACCTTCCATTTCTCTAGTCAAAACCTTCCGACTAGCATCGATTTTGATTTCAATCATCCTTTCGATCCCCTTTACCCTCCTAGGGTCCTTGTTTTAGATACGGACGGTAAAGAAACCATCCTCCTTCCAGAAGAAAATGACCTATTTTAAAAACTCTAGCTTCTCGGCGTAAACTGCTGAGGAACTAGAGTTTTCTTTTTCTAATAAATGGAGCGACTAACAACTAGACCATTGGGTTTTGTGTACTCTAAATCAAGGTAATCCTGGTAAGTCCCCGGTACAATGAAACCTTGGGGACTTAATATATCAGTTCCAGCTTTTCCCACGATAGAGTCTGCCAGCAAAACACAATTGGTACTGAGAACAAAGTAGGTCTTAAACTCGGATGAGCTGAATTTATAGAGGGTCGCATCTGCTTCCTCTTTTAGTTGGTAGGAGTAGGTATACTTGACCTCTCCCTCTCTTCTTTTCATCAACTGCGAACTTGGTTCCCAAGGAATTAACAGGTCTTCTATCTCTGCTAGGCGAGCTTGGATAGCTGTTTTCTGTTGGTCCGTTAAACTCAGACCATAAGCAAACAAGGTCTTCTGACTTTCTCTCTTACAGAGCTCGATGTATTTTTCCCGATTGGCTTTAAACAAGACACCGTCTCCAACCATGCCGAATAAGCGCTCCGAGTGAGGATCATAGGAACCATAGGAAATAACCGTCCCTTGATAACAAATATCCACATGTCCCATAGCAAGGAAGAAAGAGGTTTCTGAGGTATGGATAAAAATTTCCAGATCCACTGTCTGGTCGTTTTTTCTTTCTGAATGAACTTCCCCTTCTTGGCTTTCATGATTTGCCAGCCACTCATTTAGTTTTCGCAAGGTACTAATAGGAATCAAAGCCGTCACAAAGATTGGCAAGGTCATTCGCACTCGCCGTTTCAGCTTGGGATTGTTTTCTATCTTTTCAAAAAAGAAACCGTCCCGGAGGCTACTGGCTCCTAGCATGAGCAAGTAAAATCCAAGCAAGAGCAATTCAAAATTCGCCGCATCGTGAAAAGGAGAAATGCTATAAAGACCAAATCCTATCATCCATACAGCATCGAAGAGATGATGGATCCGAGGATGAATGGCATTTTTTCGATAGAGAGACCAGGTCACAAGACTAATGATGCCCGTAAACAGCTGGTAGCTCGCAATGATAAAGACCAAGAGATAGAGGGCAAGATCTTGCAAGATGATAGAGTCAAACACCAGAGCCGCAACCACCAGCTTAGCCAAGGTTACAAAGATGTTTTCCCTACGCTGTTTATCCTGAAACCAACGAGTCAACAAGTGCCAAACTGCTGACAAGGAAAAGTAGCCCATCAGCAACTGGTATCCCATTCTCGGAATAACTTGTCCAAAACGAATCAAGAGAAGCCCTAAAACAATAGCAAGTAGTCCCTCCCCGATACTCTTCCACTTGCTATATGTCTCGGAAAGCTTAGGCATTTCCTTGCTCCAACTGGTCAACCAAGTACCGAATTGGTTGTTTTAAGTTTGGATGGATAAAATGGGGAGCTATTTCCACTAACGGCTCAAGAACAAAGAGGCGTTCTGTTATATAAGGATGAGGTAAAATGAGCTCGTCTGTATAAATGACTTGGTCCTCCACAAAGAGCAAGTCCAAATCAATCAAACGAGGCCCCCAATGCACTTCTCGAACCCGTCCCATCTCTGCCTCAATGCTTAACAAGGTCTCTAACAAGACTGGTGCTGGTAGCCAGGTTTCTACTTCAATCACCTGATTGGCAAAATTATCTTGCTCCACACCGCCCCAAGGCTCCGTCGTCAAAACACTGGACTCTTTGAGAATATGGATACCTCGAGCTCGCAGTTTGTCGATAGCTTGTTCCAAGTTGGCTTCCTTATCGCCCATATTGCTTCCTAGGGCGATAAAGGCCCGTTGCTTGCGACGGTGGATGGTTACCGAGCAGGTATCAAGTGGCAAGTGGACTGGAGCCCAAGGTTTTTTGAGTTCCAGTTCAATCTCTTGGACCAGAGGATAAGTCTCAAAGGTACGTTCAACTAGTTTGTAGGCTACCGTTTCAATCAAGTCCTCAGTGGTTTCCTGAAACCAAGTCGTCCACTGCTGACACAGTTCTCCGTAATGGACAGATGCTGTTAAATCCAAGTCTGTTGCCGCCTTGGTCATATCATAGGATAAGCTTGCGGAAATAACAAACTTCTGCCCCAATTCCTTCTCACTAGGGAAAAGACCATGATAGGCAAAAATTTCCAAATTTTTAATCTGCAGTTGATCCATAACTAGTCCTTTCTAGAAAAATCCGCTTATAGCGGATTCTTTTTATACTCAATGAAAATCAAAGTGCAGACTAGAAAGCTAGCCGCAGGCTTCTCAAAACACTGTTTTGAGGTTGCAGATGGAAGCTGACGTAGTTTGAATTTGATTTTCGAAGAGTATTATAGTCCCATTAAACGATAAGCCTGATCTCTTAGGTCCTTATCCGTCTCAAATAAGCCACGAGCTACAGTGGTTAAGGTTGCAGTGCCTGGTTTTCTGACACCACGCATGCTCATACACATATGTTCGGCCTCAATGACAACAAAGGCTCCTTTAGCCCCTAGATAGTCCATCAAGGCATCAGCCACTTCAATATTCAAACGTTCTTGAATCTGTGGTTTTTTAGAGTAGACTTCAACCGTACGGGCTAGCTTGGACAAGCCTGCCACACGGCCATCTGGAATATAGGCAATATGCGCTCTACCATAAAAGGGCAAGAAGTGGTGTTCACACATGGTGTGGAAAAAGATATCCTTTTCTACTACCATATTATCATCAATAATCTCAAAGGATTTTGACAAGTGTTCCTCCGCAGTCTGACCAAGGCCTGAAAAAATCTCTTGGTACATACGGGCTACACGAGCAGGTGTTTCCTGCAAGCCCTCGCGGTTAGCGTCCTCACCAACAGCCTCGATAATCATTTTTACAGCTGCTTCAATCTTTTGTGTATCCATTCTCTAGTTATTCCTCTCCATTAGGTAGGCTCTCACCTGGCTCAAGAAATACAAGGAACCCGTGACAATCCTAACTGTTTGTTTCTCTTCATTTTTATCTGTCATTTTCTGATCTAAAAACTCCTGCCAACTTTGGTAGTTGAGTTTTCGAGAAGCTGCAACTTCTTGCATCACTTTCTCATCCGTCGCCCGAATATCATCAAAATAAGTCAGAGTCAGTTGACTATCCGGCACCGTCTCTAGCAAATCCAACATATCCTCCAAAGCCTTGGTTTTGATACAGGTAAAGAGAATTTCCTTATGATAGTCAACAAAACGTTCTTGTAAAGTAGTCAATAAAGCCCTGATAGCATGGGGATTATGGGCCCCATCCAAAATCATCATAGGTTCGCTAGACAGAACCTCCAAACGCCCTGGCCATCTGGTTTCCTCCAAGGCTTGAGCAAGCAAGTCATTGCTAGCTAATTCTTGCCCAATCTCTTGGCAATAAATGTCTAGAAGAGCAAGTGCCATCCCTGCATTCTCAATCTGATGCAAACCAAGCAGGCCTGTTTGAAAGCGACCTTGTCTGACAGGACTTGTATAGTCAAAAACCTCGCCCGTCACCATACTTTCTTGGTGACCAACCTGACAATCTGTCCCATAGGCAATTCTCGGCGCATCTTTCCCTTCCGCAATGCGGTCAATAACAGCCAAGGCTTCTGGAGCAACGCGACCTGTCACCAAAGGAATGCCTTGTTTGATAATACCAGCCTTCTGTTCTGCTATGGCCTCTATAGTATCACCAAGTAGAGCTACATGGTCCAAGCCAATAGTCGTAATTCCTGTCAGGACGGGCTGGCAGACATTGGTGCTATCCAGAAGTCCACCCATGCCGACTTCCATGATGGCCACATCAACTTTTTCAGCAGCAAAATAATCATAGGCTAGGGCAGTGATAATCTCAAACTCGGTCGTTCCTTGTAAAACAGCGCTCTTCTCCCCCTCAAGCAAAGACTCATAGTCTGCCATCAGGGCTTCTAGTCTCGCTTCGGGGATGGATTCCCCGTTGATGCTAATCTGGTCTGTGTAATGAATGAGATAGGGCGAACTGAACACACCTACTCTCAGACCTAGCTTTACGAGCATGTTTTTCAAAAAAGCAATGGTCGAGCCCTTGCCATTGGTCCCACCGATGTGGATAACCTTGAGTTTGAGATGGGGATTGCCTCTTAGTGCTAAGAGTTCCACCATTCTCTCCAAACCAAAATTTGGTTGGTCTGTTCGAAAGTGGGCAATCCACTGATTGTTTTGAATTTCGTTCATCTTACTTATATTGTTTTAAATCTAGATTTTCTGCATCATCTGCCAAACGAATAGCTGTCGCAATTTCAACTGCCATCCTGTGACTGGCTACATCATGCACGCGCACTACTTCTACACCCTGTCTCGCAGCGATAGTCGTTACATGAGCCGAAGCGGTGTCCCGATTTCGGAAACCGACTTCCGTCTCAGGATTGACTTCGAAGCCATTCTCCTCAAGGATATTAATAACAAATCGCTTGCGCGAAACTCCAAGAAAGATTGGATAGCCTTTCTGATGGAGTTTATCCAAGTCCCGTAAAAGAAGGAGATTTTCTTTCTTGGTCAGACCAAAGCCAATTCCTGGATCCAGCAGGATATTTTCTCTTGCTATCCCAGCTTGATTCGCTCTCGCTAGAGCTCGTTCAAAGAAAGCTTTCATCAAGTCTTCGATCGGCATTTTTTCAAAGTCAGCTAACTCTTTCTCTGTAAAAGCTTGTCCAAAACCAAAATGAGGAAATATGAGCGAACTAGGATGCTGAGGTCGAGCCATAACTGGATTAAACATGATAACCACTTTCGCTCCAGCCTTAGCAACCACATCCGCCATTTTCTCATCTCCCATGAGACCAGTGATATCATTGACCAAATTGGCACCAGCTTTCAAAGCAGTCTCTGCCACCTGACTTTTCCAAGTATCGATGGAAATGAGAACATCACTTTCCTCACGGATAGCTTTAATCACTGGAACAACACGCTGGATTTCCTCTTCTATCCCAACATAGCTACTGCCCGGCCGAGTTGCCGGCCGAGTTGATTCTCCACCGATATCTAGCATGCTCGCTCCTTCTGCTATCAATTTACGAGCCTGCTGGAGTGCCTGCTCAAGAGCAAAAAACTGACCACCATCTGAAAAGGAATCTGGCGTCACATTGATAATTCCACAAATGGCTGTTTTTTCGCGGTTGACTTTATTGGACATAACGGTTACTCCCTTAAGGTTCTCTAGCATATTATCTCTCTATTTTACCATAAAAAGAAAAAAGATGGACACTTTAGTATTCATCTTTTCCAAGTAGGCCAATGGTTTAGAATGATAAACCTAGATTTCTACTAATCAACACCAATAAGGCCAACAAACAAAATGCAATACCATTGAGAATCATATGAAGCAAAATGGACATCTCCAAACGCTCAGTCTTATAGGCTGTCCAAGTCAAAACCGTTGACATTCCTCCATAAATAATCACAGAAGGTAGATTGGTTGGCATATGGAGCAAGGCAAAGACAATTGCACCAACAACAAAGCCAAGTTTTTCTTTTCCACGGAAGATCTTTTTTGGAATAATCCCACGACACAAAATTTCTTCACAAATTGGCGCAATCAAGACTAGTAGGAAGAAAGTTGAAATCAAGGAACTATTCTGAACCAAACCATTCAGTATTGATTGGTTACTGGTTGTTGCCTCATTTGTTAGTCGAAGCAGTAGTGAACCCAAGAGATTTGTCGCAAAAATCACCAGATAACTCAGTACCAAGCGAGCCAAGTCTTTTGCCTTAAAAAAGGATAGATTAAAAGTAGCAAGTTGTGTTTTTCGTGCACCAATAATGAATACAATCAAAACGACTATGGATAGAGCACCTACTAAGAGCCCTGACTGTAAAATCGGAAACTGTTTGTTTGCTAAAAACAAAGCAAGTCCTATGGGAAATTGAGATAGAACAAAAGCTACCAAAAGGATGATCACCCATTTCCCTCTGTTTAAAACCTCTTGCCAAATCGTCTTATCTTTCATGATGTACCTCCTTATAAGAAAAAGGGGAGACTCCCCTTTTTCTATTATACCATTTATAGCGCCATACTGATATAGTTAAGGATAAACAAGGCATCCAAAATCCAAATCATCACGTGCACATCCTTGGCTTGACCTTTGACAACTTTTGTCAAGGTATATGTCAAGAAGCCAACAGCAATCCCTTGTGTGATAGAGTAGCTGAATCCCATAAAGATAGATGTGAAGAAGGCAGGAACCGCTTCAGCCATATCATCCCAAGGGATATTTTTCAAGTTAGAAAGCATCATGATTCCGACGATGATCAAAATTGGTGCTGTTGCAGCTGTCGGAACAATCGCTAGAAGTGGGCTAAAGAAGCTAGATAGAGCAAAACAGATCGCAACCACTAGGGCTGTCAAACCAGTACGTCCACCAGCACCGATACCAGCCGCAGATTCAACATAGGTCGTAACGTTTGAAGTACCTGCAATGGCACCTACCGAAGTTGCCACCAAGTCAGAGTATAGAGCCTTGTCCAATTTAGCGGACTCATGGTTTTCCCCACTTGTCGCAACAATACCAACTTTTTCACCAGTACCGATAAGAGTACCGATTGTATCAAAAATATCCGTTAGTGAGAAGGCAAGAATAGCCATCAAGGTTTCTGGTAAACGCGAAGTGTTTGAAATCAAAGATCCTAAACCTTCTGAACCAAGAGCAGCACCAAACAAAGTTCCTAAATCATTAACCGCTGCTGAAAGATTGTTGCTAGCAAAGTCAATCCCTGATAATTTGACAACACCAACAGCAATGGCAAGCACAGTCGTTGTTAAAATAGAAAGAATGATTCCACCCTTGATGCCTTTAACAACAAAGAAAATGGTAATAGCCAAACCTGCAAGAGCCACCAATACGGCTGGAGTATTGAAGTCTACCAATCCTGGAACAGCTGCGGAGTTTGCAGTAAGTGCAGCTTGAGCCTTGTCTGCTCCTTCACCTGCTACCGTATAAGTACCTGGATCGATTGAGAATTTCAAGAGACCAGCATTCTTAATTCCAACATAGGCAAGGAAAACACCAATACCAGCCGAAATAGCTGAACGAAGTGTTGTTGGAATAGATTCGATGATCATTTTACGAACATTTGTTAAGGTAATAATCAGTGAAATAATTCCACAAATGAAGACCATACCAAGAGCCTCTTTCCAAGTATAGCCCATCCCAAATACAACTGTAAATGTAAAGAAGGCATTTAGTCCCATACCTGGTGCTTGTGCGTACGGCAAATTAGCATAGAAAGCCATCATCAAAGTACCGACTACAGAACCGATAATCGTTGCCAAGAACACACCTTGAACAGGCATACCCGTTTGGGAAAGCATTTGAGGGTTTACAAAGAGAATATAACTCATTGCAAAGAATGTTGTTAAACCAGCAAGCACCTCTGTACGGACATCTGTCCCGTGCTCTTTTAGTTTAAATAGTTTGTCCATTTTTAATCTCCTTTTGTTTTTTACGAACAATATTAGTATTATATCATTTATCATTCACCTTTTCAATATATTTGTTTGATTTATTTAATAAATCAAAGCAACTGTAGTTTTTGTTCTTATCTGCTTTTCTTCCTTCTTTTTGATATAATAGTAGACATCTTATCTGGAAACGACTAGGAAGGTTTATATGACTAAGAAAATTATCGCAGTCGATTTGGACGGAACCCTGCTGAATAGTGAAAGCAAGCTCTCCGATTTCACCAAAGAGACGATCAAAAAAATTTCAGAAAAAGGACACCATGTTATCATCACGACGGGACGTCCGTATCGTATGGCAAAAGATTTCTACCGTGAACTAGAATTGCATACTCCCATGATTAACTTTAATGGTTCCCTTACCCATCTACCAGGACAGGCTTGGGCGCATGAAAAGTGCCTGACCTTGGACAAAAAATACCTCCTAGACATGGTCAAGCGCACGGAGGACATCCAAGCTGATTTTATTGCAGGAGAATATCGAAAAAAATTCTATATCACGACTCCGAATGAAGAAATTGCGGATCCTAAACTATTTGGCGTAGAGAACTTCCGGCCGGAAAATCAATTCAAACCCGAACGAGTAACCAAAGATCCCAACTGCATCCTCTTGCAAACAAGGGCTGAAGACAAATACGCTTTAGCGGACGAGATGAATCGTTTTTATCAACACCAACTATCCATCAATACCTGGGGCGGGCCCCTCAACATCCTCGAGTGTACTCCCAAGGGTGTAAACAAGGCCTTTGCTCTAGAGTACTTGCTCAATGTGATGAATCGTGATAAAAAAGACTTAATCGCCTTTGGTGATGAGCATAATGACACTGAAATGTTGGCATTTGCAGGCAAGGGATATGCTATGAAAAACGCCAATCCTGCTCTTCTTCCATATGCAGACGAACAACTTCCTCTGACCAACGAAGAAGATGGAGTTGCCCACGCTTTACAAAATTTATTCCTATAAAAGGGAAGATTGCAGGGTCGCAATCTTTCCTTTTTGTTTTCATTTTATTTTCACTAAAGCGGCTCATTTTCTGTATTTTTATATTAAATTTTCTATAGCCATTTTCACTTACCTCTCAAAATTATTGATATATTAATATTTTTAAAAAGTCATTCTATGAAAACTTTTACATCTTTTTAGAAAAAGTAGTTGATTTTTATATGAAAACGGTTTATACTTAAAGTTAGGCTTAAAGTTTTCTTAAACATACAGTCAAACATTTTATAAGGAGGAATGACAATAATGAGTATCGGAATCATTATTGCGAGCCACGGCGAATTTGCTGCGGGTATTCATCAATCAGGATCTATGATCTTTGGTGAACAAGAAAAGGTTCAAGTTGTAACCTTTATGCCAAATGAAGGTCCAGATGACCTTTACGCTAAATTCAACAACGCTGTGGCTGCATTTGACGCAGAAGATGAGGTTCTAGTATTGGCTGACCTTTGGAGTGGATCTCCATTCAACCAAGCTAGCCGCGTAATGGGAGAAAATCCAGAACGTAAGTTTGCCATCATCACAGGACTGAACTTGCCGATGTTGATCCAAGCCTACACAGAGCGCCTTATGGACGCGAATGCAGGTGTGGATAAAGTCGCTGCGAATATCATTAAAGAAGCCAAAGATGGCATCAAGGCTCTTCCAGAAGAGCTTAACCCAGTTGAGGAAGTTGCAACTGCTGCAGCTGCTCCAGTTGCCCAAGCTGCTATTCCAGAAGGAACAGTTATCGGTGACGGTAAACTGAAAATCAACCTTGCTCGTCTAGACACTCGTCTCCTTCACGGTCAGGTTGCCACTGCTTGGACTCCTGATTCAAAAGCAGACCGTATCATCGTTGCTTCAGACAACGTTGCAAACGACGAATTGCGTAAAGAATTGATCAAACAAGCAGCTCCAAACGGAGTAAAAGCTAACGTTGTCCCAATCCAGAAATTGATCGACGTTGCAAAAGACCCACGTTTCGGCGAAACTCATGCCCTTATCTTGTTTGAAACTCCACAAGATGCACTTCGTGCTATCGAAGGTGGCGTGCCAATCAAGACCCTTAACGTTGGTTCTATGGCTCACTCAACAGGTAAAACAATGATCAACAACGTTTTGTCTATGGACAAAGAAGACGTTGCAACCTTTGAAAAAATGCGTGACCTCGGTGTTGAATTTGACGTACGTAAAGTACCAAACGACACGAAAAAAGATTTGTTTGACTTGATTAAGAAAGCAAACGTTCAATAATTTTAATCTGTTTCGATCATTTTTGAAAACAGGATTAAATACTTTATTAAAACTAAATAGAAAAGGAATAAAACCATGTCAGATATTTCAATCATTTCTGCTATCTTGGTTGTAGTTGTTGCCTTCCTTGCAGGTCTTGAAGGTATCCTCGACCAATTCCAATTCCATCAACCAATCGTCGCATGTACCCTTATCGGACTTGCAACTGGTAACCTCGAAGCAGGTGTTATGCTTGGTGGATCTCTTCAAATGATCGCCCTTGGTTGGGCAAACATCGGAGCTGCCGTAGCTCCTGACGCTGCTCTTGCATCTGTTGCGGCAGCGATCATCTTGATCAAAGGTGGTAACTTTACTACTGATGGTATCGCCGTTGCAACAGCAACAGCTATCCCTCTTGCCGTAGCTGGACTTTTCTTGACGATGATTGTTCGTACAATCTCAGTTGCCTTGGTTCACTCAGCTGATGCTGCCGCTAAAGGCGGAAACTTTGCTGCTGTTGAGCGCGCTCACTTTGTTGCACTTCTTCTTCAAGGTCTTCGTATTGCAATCCCTGCTGCCTTCCTTATCGCTATCCCAGCTTCTGCTGTTCAAGACGCTCTTGGTTTGATGCCAGACTGGTTGAACGGTGGTATGGCTGTCGGTGGTGCTATGGTCGTTGCCGTTGGTTACGCTATGGTTATCAACATGATGGCAACTCGTGAAGTATGGCCATTCTTCGCTATCGGTTTTGCTCTTGCAGCAATCTCTCAATTGACTTTGATTGCCCTTGGTGTCATCGGTGTTGCCCTTGCCTTCATCTACCTTAACCTTACAAAACAAGGTGGAAACGGTGGCGGCGGAGCTGCGACTTCTAACGACCCAATCGGTGATATCCTAGAAGACTACTAGAAAGGGGAACAATCATGGCTGAAAAAATTCAATTATCAAAATCAGATCGTCAAAAAGTTTGGTGGCGTTCACAATTCCTTCAAGGTTCTTGGAACTATGAACGTATGCAAAACTTGGGTTGGGCTTACTCATTGATCCCAGCTATCAAAAAATTGTACACTAAAAAAGAAGACCAAGCGGCTGCTCTTGAGCGTCACCTTGAGTTCTTCAACACTCACCCATACGTAGCTGCTCCAATCATGGGGGTTACGCTTGCACTTGAAGAAGAGCGCGCTAACGGTGTAGAAATCGATGACGCGGCTATCCAAGGGGTTAAAATCGGTATGATGGGACCTCTTGCTGGTATCGGTGACCCAGTATTCTGGTTTACAGTTCGTCCTATCCTTGGAGCTCTTGGTGCATCACTTGCTGCATCTGGTAACCTTGTTGGTCCCCTTCTCTTCTTCTTCGGATGGAATGCTATCCGTATGGCCTTCCTATGGTACACACAAGAGTTCGGTTACAAAGCTGGATCTGAAATCACTAAAGACATGTCTGGTGGTATCTTGAAAGACATCACCAAAGGAGCATCTATCCTTGGTATGTTCATCCTTGCTGTTCTTGTACAACGTTGGGTATCTATCAACTTTACTGTGAACCTTCCAGGTAAACAATTGGCTGAAGGTGCTTACATCAACTTCCCAGAAGGTGCTGTAACAGGTGGAGAATTGAAAGGAATCCTTGGTCAAGCACTTGGTGGCTTGAGTTTGGATAGCGTTCAACCTCAAACTCTTCAAGGTCAGTTGAACTCATTGATTCCAGGATTGATGGGACTTCTCCTTACTTTCCTTTGCATGTGGTTGCTTAAGAAAAAAGTATCACCAATCTCAATCATCCTTGCTCTCTTTGCAGTAGGTATCGCAGCTCGTTTCTTCGGTATCATGTAATCCAAGCAATTGAGAATATAGATAAAAAAGAATCAGGATTAAACCTGATTCTTTTTGTGTATCAACTTTTTCTCCTAGTAAGATAATGCAAGCCCCCAATCACCACTGCTAGTATGGCAACATAGAGTAGCTGTTTGGCTTCTAAAGGCACAAAAACTCCTTGCAGGATAAAAGTATTGGCAAGTACACCAACAAGGGCTGCAAGGCTCAAAAACGTGAGCAAGAGTAACTTGTATCGATTAAAAGGCAGGCTGACCTTGGCAACTAGACACAGACCATTGATCAGGGCAAGGAGGAAGCAAACAAATTTGACCTGACCTGGGACAGTGATAAAGAAGTTCGTCAGAAGAACACTAGCAACCAGAATGCCACCGCCAATCGCTGCGTTGGTCAGGATGTCTCTCATAAAGTGAGTGCTGACCTTTTCTTTATTGGACTCAAAAGTTAGGAAGAAGGATGGAATCCCAATCGTAATGGCTGAAATGATTGTAAACTGAATGGGGATAAAGGCAAATTCCAAACCAAATATCACACTCAAAATCGCAAACACGATCGAGAAGAAGGTCTTTGTTAGAAAAAGAGAGGCTACCTTTTGGATGTTATTGATGACACGACGACCTTCCATCAAGATATCATAAAATACTGCAAAATCATCTGTAAGAAAAACAATATTGGAGACGCTTTTGGCTGCACTGGTGGCTCCATTCATAGCAAAACTGATGTCTGCTTTTTTGAGAGCTAGAACATCGTTGACTCCATCACCGCTCATGGCAACTGTTTTACCAGCATTTTGCAAAACGGTCACCATCTTTTCTTTCTGCTCTGGTGTCACGCGACCAAAGATATCATGCTCCAAAACCACTCTTTCAAAGTTCTCATCACTCACCTTGGTCATATCAATCGCACGGGCTGATTCTTTAAATCCTGCCTTACGAGCCACCCCATATACAGCCACATGATTATCACCACTGATAATCTTTACTTCGACACCTTGAGATTCGAAATAGCCAAAGGTTCCCTTGGTATTTTCCTTGATCTCATCTGACAAAACGACGTGGCCTAATAGTTCCATATCGGCTGGGCTTGTAATCTGGTCCTTACTATGAGCGAGCGATAAGATTCGAAAACCTTGCAGTTTGAGATGTTCATAGTAAGGATCCATCGCTTGGGTAAAGCCGAGAAACTCATAAGCACCGAAGAAATAGGTCCCACCATCTTTTACTTGGACAAAGGAATACTTGTTTTTGCTTGAAAAGGCACCGACTTCTTGAACTTCCCACTTTTTCTCACAGGTTAAGTAAGTCTTCAGAGCTCGGGAAGTTGCATTTTCATCCTCGAAATAAGCCAGATAAGAAGACAGTTTCTCTGCTAGCTTATCATCTATCTCTTGGACCTTCATATTACCAGTCGTGATGGTTCCAGTCTTATCAAAACAAAGAACATCTACACTCGCCAAGGTCTCCACACAATATAGCTCCTGCACCAGAACCTTCTTTTTAGCCAGCTTCATGGCCGCTACTGCTAGAGAAACGCTGACTAAGAGAATCAAACCCTCTGGAATCATGCCGACCAAGGCACCTGAACTTCCCAAGACAATCTCAACATAAGACCGTCCTAGACTAAAACCTCTGACATAGAGCAGAATGGCAACTGGCACCAGTAAGATGGAGACGATTTTTAAAATCTTATCCATGTAATCGCGCAGTTGAGAAGGGTATTTTTTGAATTCCTTGCTGGATTTTGCAAGTTTGTTGATATAACTATCGGGACCCACAGCTGTAGCAAGGACCAGACAAGTACCGCTGACAACATTGCTTCCGCTCATCAGCTTGTCACCAACTGTTTTAAAGACCGAATCACTCTCACCAGTCAGCAAGGACTCATCAACTTCAATATTCCCTACAAGCACTTCTGCATCTACAGGCACCTGATCTCCTAGATTGAGATGCAGATATTCCCCCAGTACGATGTCTTCTGGAGCAATCTCAATCGTTTGACCATCTCGATTGACCCTGTATTTGCTTTCACCAAGTAAACTTAGCTTTTCCAAAGCATTTTTTGAACGCACTTCTTGGAAAATCCCGATAGCTGTATTGATAGCAATCACACCTAAAAAGAGCATATTCTCAAATCGCAAGGTAGTAGCTACTAAAACTGCTAGAGCCAAGTTCATAGCATTAAAAAAGGTAAAGATATTTGAAAAAATGATTTCCTTGGTCGTTTTATAAGGTTTAATGTCACTGATGTTTCGTTGACGATCCTTGATGTCTTGGCTACTTAAATACTTCATTTCTACTCCGATATCCTTTTGTACTACTATAGTAACACATATCTTTTTCTCTGTCACTTAAAGACTCAAAATAAGGAGAACTCACTTGGCAAGCATCATCTATCGCCACTTCAAGAAGGAATTAAAAAGAGGCTAGGATTTTCCTAACTTCTTTTCTTTATGCTTTATTCTGCCAAGGCTCCCATTGGATCCCATGGTGCAAGTACGATTGGTTCTGCTTCATAGGCAGCTTGTTCTTCTGCTGTCAGCAATTCTTTACGGACAACGATTTGGTAAGTGTATTCGTCCATCCAAGCATCTGAGGCAACGAAGTAACCATCTGCACCGACCTTGTCTCCCCATGAGTTTTCAACCTTCCACTTGGTTGACTTGCCATTTTCGTCCAAATCAACACCTGTCAAGACCATAGCGTGAGTCATCAAGCTTTCGCTGTAGTCCAAACGTCCAGCCTTGTCTTGAGTGAGTTGAATATCCATGCTTGATTCAAAGTCATAAACATCTGTCGCAAGGATTCCTGCTTTACGGTTGCTGAGCTGGCCGACATCTGAACCAAACCAAACAGTTTCTCCTGTTTGCATTTGAGCAATGGCCAATTCTTTCAAGCGTTCCATTTGTACGTTAATATAGCGAACTTCACGGCTACCAACGACATTTCCCAACATCTCAACTGTGTAAGATTTACCGTAAGGCTTGTCAGCAGTTGGAGCATTGATAACAGAAACATAATCTTCTAGAGGAAGGTCGACATATTTCTTGTAAAATTCTTGTGGTGTGATACCCTTTTCGCTTTGGTAGTTATCATCCTTATCACGATAAGCAAAGTCAAATTTACGTGGTGGAAGTCCTAGTGACATAGCAAGGAAGTTAAAGATTTCTTGCAAGAGGTCTTCTTTCTTAGCTTGAACAGTCGCTTGGTCTGCACCAGAAGCGAGCAAGTCACGCAAGATTTGAGCATCTTGGCGAAGCAATTTGTTAAGGATGGCATTGAGCTCACGACTATTGCTAGATGAAACTGACTCAGGATAAACAGACTTGGGTACGACACCGTATTTCTCAAAGAGGGACACTACCATATCCCACTGACCACCGTCTTGTTGTGGAGTTTGGAGTAGGAAGCTAACCTTGCGACTCGTCAATTCTTGGTCTGCAGTCGCAATGACTTGCTCCAAGAACCAGTTGGATTTCTCGTACTTGTCCCAGAAGAATGTGTGGGCTTGTGACAACTCAAAGTTTTCCAGTTTGTATTGAGAGATGAGTTTGTGGCGGAAGGTGTTGAGAGCTGCAAACATCCAGCAACGACCAGACGCTTTCTGGTTAGTAACCTTGTCCTTGGTCAAATCCAATGAGAAAACTGGTGTATTGTCTACATGGCTTTGGCGACGTTCTATTGCTGCAAAAATTCCGTTATGGCTGGCAGCATTTTCAATCGCTTGGTATTTGACATTTGCTTCATAGTTGGCAAATAATTTATCTGTAAATGATTCTTGAATCGCGTTCATAGATTCCTCCTTTTATTCTACTGTCTATTATAACTCTTTTCACAAATGAAGCAACTGAAAAACGAAAAAGGCAGGGACATTCTCCCTCACCTTTTCTAACATAATCCAAACTAAGCAATACTAGCAAGGAGATTCTCTAACTCCTCCCTAGTCAGGCGACGCCATTCTCCTCGTTCTAAGTTCTCATCCAAGGCTAAAGTTCCCATAGTCAAACGTTGCAGGTCTACCACTTCCTTACCACAGTAAGCTACCATGCGTTTGACCTGGTGGAATTTGCCTTCAGCAATGGTCACGCGAACCAGACTTTGATTCTTTTCTGGATCTACCGACACAATCTCCAGCTTAGCTGGCTGGCAGGTAAAGTCCTTGAGCGGAATGCCCTTGACAAATGTCTCCACATCTTCTTGGGTCATAATTCCCTCGACGTGTGCCAGATAGGTCTTATCCACATGACGTTTTGGTGAAAGAAGAGCATGGGCAAGCTGGCCGTCATTGGTCAAAAGCAGGAGGCCATGCGTGTCAATATCCAAGCGCCCTACTGGAAAAACTTCCTTGGTCCGAGCCAAGTCATCCAACAAGTCTAGAACCGTTCTATGTTTGGGATCCTCAGTCGCTGAAATAACTCCTTGGGGCTTGTTCATCATGTAGTAGACAAACTCTTCATACTCCAGCACTTGGCCATCAAAGCGAATCTCATCTCTTTCTTCATTGATCTGCAATTTAGCTGACTTTTCTTTTTTACCATTTACCGTCACGCGCCCAGCCTTGAGCAAGTTTTTGACTTCTGTCCGACTCCCCACAGCACAGGCAACTAAAAATTTATCTAATCTCATAGAACTATTATATCATACTCAAAAGGAGGCTGGTACAATGACCAACCTCCTTTTCGTTTCATACTCTTCAAAAATCTCTTCAAACCGCGTCAACGTCCATCTGCAACCTCAAAACAGTGTTTTGAGCTGACTTCGTCAGTTCTATACACAACCTCAAAGCAGTGCTTTGAGCAGCCTGCGGCTAGTTTCCTAGTTTGCTCTTTGATTTTCATTGAGTATCAGATTTAAGAAATTAACTTCCTCGTCTCCAGAAAATAGCTAAGACAATCATAGCTCCTAAAATAGCTGGGATAATGGCCGTTCCAGCTATAATTGGACCCCAAGTTCCAAAGAGCAAGTGGCCCAAAAAGGCACCAATCCAGCCGAGAAACATTTTTCCAAAGCATCCCATGCTCTCTCCGCGATTGGTCAAAGCACCTGCCAAGAGTCCCACTAGGAGACCAACAAACATACTTCCAAGCATAGCTTCTCCTTAAATTGCCCAATCTCCATTACGGAAGAGGGGCACGCGTGTGCCATCCTCACGGATACCATCGATATCCATTTGATTCGAACCAATCATAAAGTCCACGTGAACATCTGAACGGTTCAGTCCTGCAGCTTCAAGCTCCTCTTCGCTCATCTCCGCTCCACCAACAACGCTGGTCGCATAGGCTGCACCGATAGCCAAGTGGTTTGAAGCATTCTCATCGAAAAGGGTGTTGAAGAAGGTAATGCCTGATTGAGAAATTGGGCTTGGATCGGGTACCAAGGCACATTCACCCAAGGCACGAGCACCTGCATTTTCAAAGACAAGGTCTTTCATGACCTGATCACCCTTTTCAGCAGTAATGTCTACGATTTGACCATCCTTGAAAGTTACTTTAATGCCTTCGATGATATTTCCGTTGTAGCTAAGTGGTTTTGTAGAGGTTACATACCCATCTGCACGACGGAAGTCAGGTGCAGTGAAGACTTCCTCTGTCGGCATATTTGGCAAGAATCCTTCGCCCTGTGCATTGATAGCACCAGCTGATTCCCAAACGTGATTCTTAGGCAAGCCAAGTGTCAAATCTGTCCCTGGTGCTGTGTAGTGAAGAGCTGAAAATTGTTCTTTATTGAGCATTTCTGCCTTGCTCTTAAGGATAGCAGCATGCTCTTCCCAAGCTTTAACAGGATCTTCTTCGTAGACACGGCAAGTTTTGAAGATCTGATCCCAAAGGAGGTCCACTGCTTCTTCATCGCTCGCAGCATTTGGAAAGACCTTCTTAGCCCACTCGAGTCCAGCAGCGGCCGCCACTGTCCAGCTAACCTTGTTGGACTGAGTTGCGATACGCATTGGCTTCATGGCAAGTCCCATAGCTTTGGCAGAAGCCGAAAGCTTATCCGCATCCACTCCGTTCAAGGCACCTGGATCAGATGAGCGAACTCCAAGACGGCTAGCCTTGTTCTCCAAGAGATAGTTCATCTCAGCAATCTTGTATTCTGGCACATTGTCCAAACGCTCCATCGGCGCGTGGAGGAATTTCTCACGGTTAATCACATCATCTGTCCACTGAACGATGACCTCATGCGCTCCCAAGGCATAGGCTTCTTTAACGATCAAATGCGCCAACTCACGTTGCTCCACATCGATAGAGAGAGCCAAGGTGTGACCAGGTTGCACGTTAATTCCGTTCGCAACCAACAATTTCGCATATTTTTCTAGATTTTCTTTAAAATTTGGTAAAACCATTCTATTCTTCCTTTTCTTTTGTTATTTTTCCTTCAAAGCAGAAAATAATCCTGCTAAAGCAATGGCACCAGACAAGAGCGCTGTCGATAGAATAATTGTTTCATCTGCCAGCTCTAGCTGATAGTCAAAAATCTTTTCAGCAGGTTTATCTTCCGTAAAAATCCTAAGCTTCATAAAGATGTTCTCCATTCTAATTCTTAAAACAAATCATCAAACAAACTCAACTGGTTATCCTCTGGCATATTACCAAGAATCCCCATTTCATCCATCTTTTCAACCAAGGTTGATGACAGTCCACCACGCTTGCGCAGTTCTGTCTTAGAGAGGAACTCACCCTCTTCACGCGCACGTACCAACTGCTTAGCAACGTTCTCTCCCAGACCATCCATTGCTACAAATGGTGGGATGAGGGTATCTCCATCAATGATGAATTCAGTCGCATCACTACGATAGAGATCTAACTTGCCAAACTTAAAGCCACGTTCCCACATTTCATTGACAATCTCAAGAGTGGTATAGAGGTCAATCTCCACATTAGAGGCTTCATTATTCTTCCGTTTTTCAGCGATTTCTTCCATTCTACGCTTAATGGCATCCAAGCCCGCACCCATAGTCTTGATATCAAAGGCCTTGGCACGGATAGAGAAGTAAGCACAGTAATAATAAATCGGATGGTGAACCTTGAAGTAGGCTACACGCAAGGCCATCATAACGTAGGCTGCCGCATGGGCCTTAGGGAACATATACTTGATTTTTCCACAGGATTCGATATACCACTCTGGTACCTTATTAGCCTTCATAGCCTCGATGTAGCCATTTCGCTCCTCTTCGGAAATCTTCAGCCACAAACCTTTACGCACCCGTTCCATGATGGTAAAGGCCATCTTAGGTTCGAGACCCGCATGCATGAGGTAAACCATGATGTCGTCCCGACAACCGATAACGGTTGATAGATCCGCAATTCCTTGCTTGATCAAATCCTGGGCATTTCCCAACCACACATCAGTACCGTGGGATAATCCAGACAACTGAAGCAATTCCGCAAAGGTCGTCGGATGCGTTTCATCGACCATCCCACGTACAAAGTTGGTTCCAAATTCTGGAATCCCCAGCATCCCCGTCGGTGTACCGATTTGCTCAGGAGTCACCCCAAGAACATCAGTTCCTGAAAAGAGGGCCATCACGCCTTCATCATCCATAGGAATTTCATTAGGATCAATCCCAGACAAGTCCTGCAGTTTCCGAATCATGGTCGGATCATCATGTCCCAGCACATCGAGTTTGAGGACGTTCTCATCGATATCGTGGAAGTTAAAGTGGGTGGTCTGCCATTCAGCTGTCACGTCATCCGCTGGATACTGAACAGGCGTAAAGTCGTAAACATCCATGTAGTTCGGAATAACAACGATTCCCCCTGGGTGTTGTCCTGTTGTCCGCTTGACACCGGCAGCACCTTGGGCAAGACGTTCCACCTCTGCATCACGATAAAACTTCCCATAGTCTCGCTCATAGCCCTTGACAAATCCATAAGCAGTCTTAGCAGCAACTGTACCAACCGTTCCTGCACGAAAGGCATACTCCTCACCAAAGATATCACGCACATCCAAGTGAGCGCTAGGCTGGTCTTCTCCCGAAAAGTTCAAGTCAATATCGGGAACCTTATCTCCATCAAAACCAAGGAAGGTCTCGAAAGGAATATCCTGTCCATTTTTGCTGAGTTTGTGACCACAGTTTGGACAATCCTTATTGGGCATATCAAACCCTGAACCGTAAGAACCATCCGTGATAAACTCGCTGTACTGACACTGACCACAGACATAGTGAGGAGAGAGAGGATTAACCTCCGTAATCCCAATCATGGTCGCAACAAAACTGGACCCAACAGACCCACGAGAACCCACCAAATAGCCCCGTTCATTGGAACGTTGTACCAGCATCTGCGAAGCCAGATAAATCACGGCAAATCCATTCCCCAGAATAGAGGTTAATTCTTTTTCAATCCGCAAATCAACAATATCTGGCAGCGGATTTCCGTAAATCTCAAAAGCTTTCTTGTAGGTCAATTCAGCGACCGTTTCTTCAGCCTTATCGATAAAAGGTGTGTACAAGTCACCCTTAACAACCTCAACAGGTTCAAAGATATCTGCCAAGGCATTGGTGTTTTCAATGACTAATTTGCGTGCTAAATCTTCTCCCAAGAAAGCAAATTCATCCAACATTTCATTGGTCGTTCTAAAATGAGCCTTCGGTAGCGGTGCTGGTTGGGCATGTTCACCGTGACCAATGGTCCGGTTAATCATAGCCCCCTGACCCAAACTACGGACAATAATTTCACGGTAAATCTCTTCTTCCGGTTCAATATAGTGAACATTACCCGTAGCCAAAACAGGCTTGTCAAGACGGTCCCCAACCTCTATCAAACTCTTGATAATAGTCTGGAGTTCCTCCATATCCTTGACCTGCTCTTTAGCAATCAAGGGAGCATAGATAGCTGGTGGCATGACCTCGATAAAGTCATAATACTTGGCCACCTCAACCGCCGCATCCACACCTTGGGAAACAACTGCGTCAAAAACTTCGCCTTCCGAGCAAGCCGTCCCCAAAATCAATCCCTCCCGATGGGCGTCTAGAACCGTTCTCGGTATCCGTGGTACTCCTTCAAAGTACTTGGTATTGGACAAAGAAACCAGCTTAAAAATATTTTTTAAACCAACTTGATTCTTGACATAAATGGTCGCATGCTTGATCCGAGCTTTTTTATAAGAATCTGGACTGATTAGATCAATATTGAGTCTAGCCAGATCGGTCACACCATGTTTTTCTGCTACCTCTTTGATAAAGATGAAGAGCAGACGACCAGTAGCTTCCGCATCGTAATTAGCCATGTGGTGGTGTTCAAGTGCCACACCAAAACGCTTGGTCAAAGGCCCCAAACCATGACGTTTATACTCAGGATAGAGGTTTCTAGCAAACTCCAGCGTATCGATAACTGGCTGGCTAATCTTAGGCAGACCATGACGCTCATAGTTGGCATTCATAAAGCCAACGTCAAAGGTGGCATTGTGAGCAACTAGGACCGTATCCTCGCAAAATTCTTGGAATTCTTGCAAAACTTGTTCCAGTGGTTTAGCATTTTTGACATGGTCATCTGTAATTCCAGTTAACTCGGTTGTAAAGGCTGACAAGGGATGCCCGGGATTGATAAATTCATCAAATTCAGCAATAACATTTCCCTTATACATCTTAGAAGCCGCAACCTGAATCAAGTCATTATAGATGGCAGAAAGACCTGTCGTTTCCACGTCAAAGACTACGTAGGTTGCTTCTGACAAGTCCATCTCCACTTCGTTGTAAACGATAGGAACACGGTCCTCCACGATATTGGCTTCCATTCCATAGATAAGCTGAATTCCAGCTTTCTTGGCTGCCTTATAGCCATGTGGGAAGGACTGAACATTTCCATGGTCCGTGATTGCTACCGCCTTGTGTCCCCATTTTGCAGCTGTCTCAACGATTTTCTCTACCTCAGGAAGAGCATCCATGGTCGACATATTAGTATGAGCATGAAACTCAACCCGACGCTCACCTTCTGGCATGAGATCCTTTCTTTCATGATGCACCACTTCCTGCACATCCTGCACGTTCATAGTCAAATCACGTGTGAAGTTATTCATCTCCACATTCCCACGAACTCGAAGCCAAGAATTCTTCTTAATGATGTCAAACTTCTGCGCCTCTTCTTCATTCTTAACCCATTTTTGCATTGAAAAACTTGAAGTGTAGTCTGTCATTTTAAAGTTGATCAAAACGCGACCAGTTCTGGTCACCTTATGCTCCACATCAAAAACGACCCCTTCAAAGACCAGGCGATTTTCCTCAGTCGTCACGTCGATCATCTGGGTAACTTCAGCCTTATCTAGTTTAGGCTTGGCCGCAGCCTTTTTAGCCTGAAAATCAAAGACTGGCTTCTCTTCTACTGGAGGAGGAGCCATTTGTTCCAGTTGCTCCATAGCCCGGAGCGCTTCCTCATTGGCAGCTTGAACAATCTGTTTATTCTCCGTATGGAAGGCTTTCTCCTGCTCTTGTGTAAGAGCATCATTCTTTTCTATTTGGCATACAAAAGATGGAAAACCAAACTTTTCGAGTTGCTTTGCCAAATTAGGAAGATGATTCTTCTTAAAGTGCTCCTTATCAATCGACTCTGAACCTTCAATAATGAGTTGATTTCCCTCCGCACGAACGTTTAAATTCTGGTAAAGAGATTTAAACCCCTGACTTGCACATGGACCTTCAGAAAAAGCCTCTCTATAGTAGGTCTGCAAGAGTTCATTAGAGAATTCTTGAGAAAGAGCCTTGATTTCGAAAACAGCTCGGTTTCCTGTCTTAGAAAATTCTTCACCAAGCCCTTTCTTTAACTCCAGAAAGATTTCAATCGGTAAAATATTAGAAAATACAAAATGAAATTCCCAAATCTTACTAATTTTATGAACCACAACACGCTCAATTCTGGCATCAACAAGAGCAGGATCCCGTCTCAATTGATCAGAGATTCCTAGTTGATTCATTAAAATTTCAAACTTACTTGACATTCATTTTCCTCACATTATTCTCTTACTATTTTACCATAATTAAAGAAAATATATGACTAGTATCATTCCTTAAGCACTTCTAGTTTACACAAATTTGTTCCGTAAACAAAAAAGAAGACTCTCAGAATCTCCTTAGTAAATAAAAAAAGATACCCTAAAGTATCCTCGTAATCGATCGGGAAGACAGGATTCGAACCTGCGACACCTTGGTCCCAAACCAAGTACTCTACCAAGCTGAGCTACTTCCCGCG